>JAQYWN010000187.1 GCA_029379265.1 Rhizonema sp. NSF051 | reverse complement strand
ATTCCATTTTGACCGCAGATATCTTTTAATAAAATAAGGATAGTTTCGGCGCTCTATCATGTATAATCGGTATAAGAAAGCTCTAACAATCTTAACGCTTCAAAACATCAAATATAGACAAAGTATCAGCATATCTCAAGTCAGCTTAAGGAACTTATATTGATGAATTTTCTACTAGTCATCACTAATGCCCTAAGAAGTTTGTACTAAGAATTTGAGTGATGTTGAATGGCAGGTGACGGGACTCTATATTTACCTGTGGAGAAACAACATTGAGTTGCCCGCGTCGGTTAATTTTAGGTAAATGATTAAGGTCATTTTCTACCTCATTCACGAAATTTTCATTTGGCGGGAACTGTTGAGTGAGTTTTACGGACAGATATTATACAAATACTTCCGTTATTGGCAATGGACTAGCATGTGGTCAATTAACCTTCGCCTCCAGCAGCAGTTACGTGTCCAAGTAGGGAAAAGTCCTACCCCGATAGCAGCAATAGTAGAAAACTGCTCTTTCAAAGCGACAGAAAAAAGGGGAGGACTATAGCTTTCATGACGCTGAAATTGTTTAATGTTTTTAATTGTCCACACTTAACGCCTGTAGCCGTACGTCAGCTGAGTGTCGGAAACAAGAGCGACTGGAGTGCAAGGTTGGTGAATCAGAGGAGTGCCATAAATGAATTTAACTAGAGATGCCTTGGAAGTCTTAAAAGAAACTAGCAGGACTTTTTACATACCAATTATTCGTTTACCGCTTGGCTTACAAGAGGCTGTGACATCAGCCTACCTTTGTATGCGAGCTATCGATCAAATTGAAGATCATCCAGAACTGGATAACTTAACTAAGGCAAAACTGTTGCGATCAGTTAGCTGGACACTACAAGCAGGAGTTGATGGCTTTGCTGTTGATGCCTTCTCTTCGGAATTTGGCATTTACCACAATCTCTTAGAGGAGGTGACTCTTCGCATCAGAGAATGGACGCTATTAGCACCTGCGACTATTGCACCACGGATTTGGGATTCCACTGCGGCAATGGCAGATCGAATGGCTTACTGGGCAGAAATTAACTGGCAAATTCATACAGAGTCAGATCTGGATCGTTATACTTTCAGCGTTGCCAGTGCAGTTGGTTTGTTGCTCTCAGATTTATGGGCTTGGTACGATGGTACGCAAACGAACCGTACCCATGCTATTGGTTTTGGTAGAGCTTTACAGGCGGTCAATATCCTCCGCAATCACAGTGAAGATTTAGGGCGTGGAGTCAACTTCTTCCCCTACAGTTGGAGTGTGGAAAATATGCAAAAATATGCTCGTCGCAATTTAGCGCTGGCAGATGCCTATACTAATGCTCTCCCTGTAGGTCCGGCATTGGATTTCTGCCAAATTCTAGTAACCTTAGCTCATGGCACGACTAACGTCCTTGCTGAGGGTAAAGAAAAACTCACTCGCAGTGATGTTCTCGCACTCATCGATAAAGTGACGAATCTGACCAAGTAGTCAGAGCGTTAAAACATTCCACTACTAAAGCGATAAGGACACGTACAGAATTTATGATGAAGACTTTGCTGCTGAATCCACCTTCTTTTGAAGGATTTGATGGGGGGGCTAGCTCTCGCTGGCCAGCAACACGCGAAATAGAATCTTACTGGTATCCTGTCTGGCTGACGTATCCCGCAGCAATGATACCCGAAAGTCGGGTCTTAGATGCTCCTCCCCACGGCATTTCGCCACAGGAAACAATCGAAATTGCTATGGATTACGACTTTGTCGTTCTCTTCACCAGTACACCTGGATTTCTCAGTGATGTGCATTTGGCAGAGCTCATGAAAGCAGCAAAGCCTTCGTTGAAAATAGCATTTGTCGGTCCTCATGTGACAACGCTCCCAGAAGAAAGCTTGAGGGCAAGTGAGGCTATAGACTTTGTTACCCATAAAGAGTTTGATTACTCTGTCACTGAGTTTGCTGATGGCAAGCCCTTAGAAGAAATTAAGGGCGTCAGCTTCTGGAAAAATGGTCAGATCGTTCACACAGAACGACGTCCGCAAATTGAAAATCTAGATGCCTTACCTTGGGCTACACCTATCTATCATCGCGATTTGGATGTGACACGTTACAACGTGCCCTTCCTACTACATCCATATATCTCGTTCTACACGACACGGGGCTGTCCTGCTAAATGTACCTTCTGCCTATGGCCGCAGACTTTTGACGGTCATGCGTGGCGGCAACGGTCTGTGGATGACGTTGCTAAAGAAGTCGAACAAGCTCTCAAACTCTTCCCAGATATCAAAGAAATTTTCTTTGACGACGACACCTTTACCGTTGGTAAAGAGCGCGTGCTCGCACTTTGTGAGAAGTTCAAGCCGCTCAACTTTACTTGGTCTTGCAACTCCCGCGTTCATGTGGATTTGGAAACACTCCAGGCAATGAAAGCCGCAGGTTGCCGCCTGTTTATTGTTGGATTTGAGTCGGGTAATCCCCAGATTCTCAAAAACATCAAGAAAGGAGCTACAGTCGAGCATGGGCGCACGTTCATGAAGAACTGCAAAAAGGCTGGTATCGTTGTCCACGGCGACTTCATTATTGGTTTGCCCGGTGAAACTCAGGAAACTATTGAGGAAACACTCAACTTTGCCAAAGAACTAGACTGCGAGACGATTCAGGTATCAATCGCGCACGCGTACCCTGGTACAGAATTATACAGTTATGTGAAAGACAACAACTATCTCCGTTCTGATGTCGAAATGACAGACGAAACAGGTCACCAGTTACCTCACTTTGAGTATCCTGGCTTGTCTCGTGGTGACATGATGAAGGCAGTTGAGTACTTCTACGATAAGTACTACTTCCGCCCCCGCATTGTCGTGCGCATTGTCAAGAATGCAATTTTTGACGCCCAAGAACGCCATCGCCTCTATAAAGAAGCAAAAGAATACTTAAGCTTACGTGCAAAACGCAAGCAATTTGTTACTAACCAAAAATAGTAATAAGGGGGAATGGAGAGTTCAATTAAATATTTTAATTTGTAATTTTTAATTGAACCCCTCCTCTCCTCATAAGTCTAAACGAGCAAACTAGATGTTTAGCAGCAACCTTTCTTCCCGTCGTCGGATCGTTATTAACGGCGATGACTTCGGTTTTTCTAGTGGTGTCAATCAAGCAATTATCCAAGCTCATTCAGAGGGAGTGCTGACAAGTACCAGCCTCATGATCACGGGTGATGCTGTCACTGAAGCGATCTTCTCTGCTCGCGCTCACCCGCAACTGGCAGTTGGGCTGCACTTGGTTCTGGTCTGTGGGGAAGCTGTTCTGCCACCAGATCAGATTCCCCACTTAGTTGACTCTAGAGGTAATTTTTCAAACAGTGCCACCATTGCCGGCTTGCGCTACCAATTCCATCAGGCAACCCACGAGGAATTGCGGCGAGAAATTCGTGCCCAGCTAGAAAAATTCCGTGCAACTGGGCTACCGCTTTCCCATGTTGATGGGCATTTACACATGCACGTCCATCCAGTGGTATTGCGTATTCTCGTCGATCTAGCACAAGAATTTGACATCAAAGTTATTCGTCTTCCGGCTGAGGAATTGAAAATCAATTTGAAACTTGACCGTCATAGACTTTTAACTAAGTTAGTTTGGGCTCTTGTATTTGGCGGACTGCGCCGTTATGGAGAAGGTTTGCTGAAATCACGTTCGATATACTTCGCTGATCGAGTCTACGGGTTATTGCAAACTGGTAGCATGACTGAAGAATATTTGCTTGGTCTAATTCCTCAAATTAAGGGAGATTTGGTAGAGATTTATTCTCATCCAGCAGTGATGACAGCAGGCGAACTACTGAATGGACTACCAGGAGCAGGTGAAGCTGAACTAACTGCTTTGTTGAGTAGGCAGGTGCTGATGTTGCTCAATACAAGTGGATTTGAACTTATCAACTACGATCAGATTAAAGAGAAAATTGCTCTATGAAAATTGGTTCGGAAGCGCATAAGGAATTGTTCTGCCGCAGCTTTAGAGAAAGCCACCAGCCATTAAAGCCAGAAGAACTCATGTGGCCTCAACTTGAAGGCTCAGAACTGCAACGCTTGCAGCAGATACCCTTTTGGGAAGAAGCCCTCAACACTGAGTTAGAAGCTGGAGTTAAAATCGCTGCCTACTTGCCAATGATTGGCGATCCTCTCGTGCGAGATGCGATCGCCCTCATGGGAGAAGAGGAAGCGAGTCATGGTCGGCTTTTCCAGTATATGATTCAACACTATGGCATTGAGACTGAAGGACGTGCTCCTGCTAAAGCGTTTAAAAACATTGAGCAAACCTTTATTAAGTTTGGCTACAACGAGTGTCTTGATGCTTTCTTAGGATTTGGGCTATTTAAAATTGCCCGCCAGTCTGCTTTCCTGCCAGATCCCCTCTTCAACATCTTTGATCGGCTGCTGCAAGATGAAGCACGCCACATCGTGTTCTTCGTGAACTGGGTTGCATATCTCCAGGCAAGTCGAGGGAGAGGAGCAAGCTGGCTTCGAGGCATAAATTCAGTATGGAATTACGGCAAAGCAGTTCAAGGCATGCTAGGGCTAGTCAATAATAGTATTGAGCGTAGTGGTAATGATTTTTCAGCAACTGAAGCCAGTGTCTTCCTTGATGGCTTCAACCCAGAAATGCTGATTTCAACTTGTTTGCAAGAGAATGCACGACGGATGAGTAGCTTTGATGACGGACTACTCCTACCCGAATTTTTACCAACACTGGCTCAATTCGCACTATCGACTCTCAAACTCATACCCAAACGTCACCCCCAAAATTCAGGAAACCTCTTAAAGAAAGAAGGGGAATTCAATTAAAAATTTTACATTTTTAATTCCAAGAGAGCGGTACTCGTTGATTGTAGTTAGTGAGTTCAAAACCGCTCTTGACAAGAATTTCGCGGACTTTGGGACTTAACAAAGCATCAAGTTCTGCCTGACCCATGCCCCATGACCGATTCGTTTGCTCTTGAGCTAGCGCAATTTTGGGGTGGGAAAAGATTTCTACAAGGTCTGCTTGAATTTCGGGGATTAGACCGAGTAAGTATTCTTCAGTCATACACCCACCTTGAAGCCATCCATAAACTCGTTCGGGGAAACTAATCCCTTTTGATTTTAGTAATCGCTTTCCATACCAATGAAGGATATTCATTATACCAGACCAGACCAGCTTTGTCAATAGATGGCGACTGTCAAGGTTGAGATTCATTCTGAGTTCCTCGCAAGGAAGTCGGATGACTTTGATGTCGAATTCAAGAGCCAGTTCGACTAAGGTATGCAAAGCGATCGGGTTCAAGTGCATATCTACATGACCGTCAACGTGAGAAAGTTGCAGCCCTGTTGAGCGAAACTTTTCTAGCTGGGCACGGATTTCCAAAGGCAATTCTCGACGCGCACCTGGGCTGAGGTGGTAACGCATTCCAGCTAAATTAACTCGGTCGGAAAAGTTACCGTTCGAGTCCACTAAATGCGGAATTTTCTCTCTTGGCAGTACTGCCTTACCACGACCTAGAACTAAGTGCAGCCCAACTGCCAGTTTTGGGTTAGCCTGCGCTAGAGCAACCGCTTCATCAAATGCCTGCCCTGCTACCATCAAGCTGGTACTTGTCAGCACTCCTCGCTGATAAGCTTCGATAATGGCGCGATTGACACCAGAAGAGATGCCAAAATCATCTCCGTTGATAATAACGAACCGACGGTGTAACTGAGAACTGACTTCGGGTTTAGATAGCACGGGGAATGGGTAATAGGTAATGGGTAATAGGTAATGGGTAATAGGGAAGATAATGATCGCTTCGTGTCAGGCTTAATGCTCGATTACCAATTACCTCAATTACCCACTACCACATTTCCTTGCTGTAATAAAGGGAAAACGCTAAAAAACCTAACATAGTTCCCAAAAAACTAGGGAACTTGGTAACGTGGAAAACGTCCTAGTAGAAGCCTTAATCTGTAAAAACAATCTTCAGGCTTAATACATAAACATTAGTCAAAATAACGGTAATATTGCTTCAGAAAATAAAGTGATACAAAAAACATTCCATGATTATCGCTTTACAGTTATTCCTGCTCCTTCTCATTGCAGGTTCGGTAGTATACTACCTGTGGTGTGCGATCGCGACTGGTTTGTTCTTCGCGGTCACTAAGGAGGAAAAAGGCACTCCTTGCCAACCAGTATCAATTCTGATTCCAGTTTGTGGCGTAGATGAAGGCGCTTGGGAAAACTGGGAAAGCTTTTGCCAGCAAGACTGCGAACACTACGAGGTGGTGTTTGGTGTCATGAACCCAAAAGACCAAGCAGTTCCTATTTTAGAAAAACTGGTGGCAAAATTTCCTCATCTTGCCCGATTCATTTTCTGCCAAGAAGTACGCGGTATCAACTATCAAGTAAGCAATCTTATGCATCTACTTGAAGCTGCCCAGCACGAAGTCGTCATCTTTACGGATAGCGATATGCGGGTGAAACCAGACTACCTCAGTAGGGTAACAGCGCCGCTTATGGATCTTTCAATAGGTGTCGTAACATGTGGTTACGTCGTTCACGATCCGAAGTATTTGGTAACGGCATTGGCTTCTTTAGGACAGTGCATTGACTTTATTCCGAGTGTATTGGTTGCTTGCAACTTGGAAGGAGGCATGCAGTATGCCTTCGGTTCGACGATCGCAACCCGCAAAAAAGTGTTGGAGGAAATCGGTGGATTAAAAGCTTTGGTTAATCGGGTGGCATCGGATTACCACATTGGCAGAAAGGTAGTAGCAGCTGGTTATCAAGTTAAACTGTCGCAATATGTCTTAGGAACCGATGGCGGACGCGAAAGTTTCCTCAGCTTATTCCGACGGGAACTCCGGTGGAGTAGATCGTGCCGTTGGCTGCGAGGATCTGTGTATTATAGCCTTGTATTTATTCACGGCACAGTATACTGTATACCTTTACTACTGCTTTCAGGTGGCGATCACTGGGCAATTATTGTTTGCTGCGTCACTATAACTGTCAGATTAATTGAAGCATTGGTAGCTATTTACAATATAGGCTGTCCGAAGTTAGTTCGGTGGCTTTGGGCACTACCAATTCGCGATGTCATGAGCTTTGTGATTTTTGTGACAGCAGCCTTCGGTCAGAAAATTTACTGGCGTGGAAGGCAACTACAAATTGGCGTGGGTGGAGTACTCACTGAGTAGCAATGGAAAAATTGATGATAGAAGCGACAAGTAATAAGATAGATACTAACATTTGCCCAGTCAATTCATATAACGAATGGGACCCACTGGAGGAAATTATCGTGGGTCGATTAGAAGGAGCGACAATTCCTTCATATCATGTGACTGTAACTTATAACATCCCTCAATCAACTGCCAGATTATACCGTCTTTTTGCCGGACGTCGTTATCCCAAGTTTCTCATTAAGCGAGCACAGAAAGAATTAGACGAGTTTATTCACATTCTAGAAGCAGAAGGCGTTGTCGTCAGACGACCACAAATCATGGATTTTTCTGTACGGTATAAAACTCCTCACTGGACATCTAAAGGATTTTGCACTGCTTGTCCTAGAGATGGATTTATCGTTTTCGGAGATGAAGTGATTGAGACGCCAATGGCATGGCGATCGCGATACTTTGAGACGTCTGCTTATCGCCCATTGTTCAAAGAATACTTTGCTCAGGGTGCAAGATGGACTGCTGCGCCTAAACCGCAATTACTAGATGAACTTTACGACTATAAATTCAAACCTCCGGAAAAAGACCAACCGATTAATTATGTAATCAACGAGTTTGAACCTGTTTTTGATGCTGCAGATTTTGTCCGTTGCGGTCAAGATATTTTTGTCATCAAAAGTAATGTCACAAATAGTGCTGGCATCACATGGCTGAGAAGGCATTTGGGAGAAAAATATAAAATTCACGAAATCGAGAGTACATGTAGCACTCCCATGCATATTGACACGACTTTTATGCCTTTGGCACCAGGCAAGGTCATGATCAATCCTGACTATATAGATACTAATAAACTTCCCAAAATTCTTAAATCCTGGGATGTATTAGTTGCTCCACAACCCGATCCTGTTCCTGGATATATCTTATCCATGTGTAGCAAATGGATCAGCATGAATGTATTGATGCTTGATGAAAAAAGGGTTGTTGTAGAAAAATCTCAACCATCCATGCAGAAAGCAATGAAAGATTGGGGATTTGAACCAATTCTTTGTGACTTTCTCAATTACGGACCGTTCGGTGGTTCTTTTCATTGTGCAACTTTAGATATCAGGAGAAAAGGAAAATTAGAATCATATTTTTAGCAATTAGCTGTTAGCTATTAGCACATACGCTGACAGCTGACTGTTTATCAATAGAGGAGATTTAGATGACAGAAACAACTCACAGAGCAGAAACCAAAGACAGCATTGACACTCTTCTTTGCCCCGTCAATTCTTATAATGAATGGGACCCTCTTGAGGAAGTAATCGTAGGTCGGGTAGACGGATCGAGGATTGCGCCAAGTCACTTTGCTGTGACTTATACCATTCCACCATCATCAGCTAAATTTTACCCATTCTTCGCCGGACGTCGTTATCCAGGTTTTCTGATCAAACGTGCACAGAAAGAATTAGACGAGTTTATTCACATTCTAAAATCAGAAGGCATTGTCGTCAGACAGCCAGATACTGTAGATTTTTCTGTGCGCTACAAAACTCCTCACTGGAAGTCTCACGGATTTGGCACGACTTGTCCTAGAGATGGTGTACTAGTTGTCGGAGATGAATTGATTGAGACGCCAATGGCATGGCGTTCAAGATACTTTGAAGTACATGCTTACCGTTCGTTGTTCAAAGAGTACTTCGCTCAGGGTGCAAGATGGACTGCTGCGCCCAAACCACAATTGCTTGATTCTCTCTATAATTACGATCTTAAACCGCAAGAAAAAGACCAACCACTTCAATATGTGATCAACGATTCTGAACCAGTTTTTGATGCTGCAGATTTCGTGCGTTGCGGTCAGGATTTATTTGTCACCAAAAGTAATGTCACAAATGATTCGGGAATTACTTGGTTGAGAAGGCATTTGGGAGATAAATACAGAATTCACGAAATTGAAAGTTTATCTCGCAACCCCATGCATATTGATACGACTTTCATGCCTCTAGCACCAGGTAAAGTCATGATTAATCCTGAATATGTAGATCCAAGTAAGCTCCCGAAAATACTCAAATCTTGGGATATCTTAATTCCCCCCAATCCAGATCCAATTTCTGGGTTTATTTTATCCATGTGTAGCAAATGGATTAGCTTAAATGTATTAATGCTTGATGAAAAGAGAGTTATGGTGGAAAAATCTCAACCCTCTTTACAAAAAGCAATGAAAGACTGGGGATTTGAACCAATTCCTTGCCCTTTTGGCTATTTTTCAACATTTGGTGGTTCTTTTCATTGTGCAACTTTAGATATTAGAAGAAGGGGCGGTTTGCAATCGTATTTTTAGCTATTAGCTATTCAAGCTCCCCGACTTCTCAAGATCCCCGACTTCTTTAAGAAGTCGGGGATCTTGTTAAATGCTGTAATAAGAACGATACCAATCTACGAAGCGTGGAATTCCAACCTCTACAGCTATGCTGGGTGTAAAGCCGAAGTCCTGCTCTAAATCTTGAATATCTGCGTCGGCTTCTGGTACATCACCCGGTTGGAGTGGAAGCAGGTTCTTCATTGCCTTTTTACCTAGATAATTTTCCAACACCTCAATAAAGTAGTCTAATCTCACAGACTTCTGACTGCCAATATTGTAGATTCTATAAGGAGCATGACTGGTACTTGGATCTAATATGTCAGTTTTATCTAAATTAGGTTGAGGAATCTTGTCTGTGATGCGAATAATTGCTTCAATAACATCATCAACATAAGTAAAATTACGCTGCATCTTGCCATTGTTAAAGACATCTATAGGCTTTCCTGACAAAATTGCTTGCGTAAACAAAAACAAAGCCATATCCGGTCGTCCCCAAGGACCATATACACTGAAGAAGCGCAAACCTGTTGTTGGTAAGTTATATAAATGGCTGTAAGAGTGAGCCATCATTTCATTCGCTTTTTTTGTAGCAGCATATAAGCTAATGGGATGATCTACACTATCGCGAACGGAAAAAGGTCTCTTTGTATTAGCTCCATATACTGAGCTGGAAGAAGCAAAAACGAGGTGTTGTACTTTTAGATGACGACAACCTTCAAGAATGTTGAGGAAACCTACCAAATTGCTATCTACATAAGCATAAGGATTGGAAAGTGAGTAACGGACTCCAGCTTGAGCCGCTAAATGAATCACTCTTGATGGTGAGTGATGGGTGAATAACTCAAATGTTGTTGTGCGATCGCTAATGTCTAATTTTTCAAATTGAAAGTTTTGGTGAGCTTCTAGCTGAGCTAACCGAGCTTGCTTTAAACTAACATCATAATAGTCATTAATACTATCTATCCCTAAAACTTCTTCCCCCATCGTTAACAGTCTTTGGCTGAGATGAAACCCAATGAACCCAGCTGCACCCGTAACTAAAAATTTTGCCATATTCTGTAGTCTTCGGTGGATGTATTTGCCTAGACGCCAATTTAGCAAAGCCGTTCCCTTTAGAATTTGAACTATTCAAGATACAAATACATCTTTAAGGATAACGACTGGCAAGCCTAAGACATCACGAAACCCCCTGTCATTTGTTAAGAAGATGCTACAGTTTTGGCTCAATGCCGTTGCCGCATGAATGGCATCAGGTGTCTTCAAGCTTGTAAAAAGCTCGTAACTGTGCTGCTTGCCTTAATATCCTCTGATTAATGGAAATTGATTGAATAGACGATGATAGTAGAAGCTGTTCATAGGTGTTAACGAGATCCGCCTTGGCATCTCTTAGTGGAGCGACAAGCGTTTCCATCAAAGTAAGCTCGCTACTGATAATTTCAACTTCACCTGCTTGAAATAAAGACCATAATGGCTGGAGTAATGAGTAGTAGTCTAAATTTTCTTCTACTGTGTAAATAAAGATAGAAGTATCTGCATAGACTATGGCAGAGGGTGGAATGATTCACTGTCCCACGCTTGTCTCTCTGTTTGAAGTTGCTGATCGATCTCCTCAGCTGTCCTTATAGCGTATTGAGTGCGTGCTTGTTCGATGAATTCTAGAATATTCCTGCGTTGAGGAGGCTTAGACGGTAGAACGACAAATACATCTAAGTAGGTAGGCAGAAAAATTTACCACTATGTAACGAAATGTAAAATCTCCAGAATTTGCTCGTAGTAGCGCTTTAGCGCTCTTAACAGCAACAAACCATTTTA
>JAQYWN010000186.1 GCA_029379265.1 Rhizonema sp. NSF051 | reverse complement strand
TTACTATTTATTCTCCCACAAATATGGTCTGTTTATTTACGCCGACCTATACTAGTTCTTTTGCAAAGTATTCTCCCTTTGTTTCTCTACAGTATCTGTTAAAGGAATCAATATATGTTAAATGTACCTGTCAACTGAATAACATCTAACGAGTGTAGTACGCTCTAACTCTTGCTGTTCAATAGTTTCACCCCGAAGTCGTCTAACCTCATTTCCCGACATTACTTACGAGAATCAAGCTTGCTCGAACCACGATTCCCCTAAGTAAAACCCCACAACATAAGCTGTGAGGTAATTTCAGTGATTCTATGGGTTGCTTTAATCCGATTTAATCCAAAGCGCTTTACCTGAAAAATGCTGTAATTGCTAATATTCTGAATGGTACAGCAATTGTTCGTAATCGTTTGGCGTATCAATATCAATATTTCCTTGGGGAAAAGGTACGGAAAATACTTGATTAAGGTTATTATTAATAACTTTTTTGGCTCCTGAGCTTTGTTTCAAAGCTGCAAGTTCCGAAAAAAATACTTGACTAAATAGAGCAGGTACACCTATTGTATCCGCATATTTACAAGCAATAATGGGTTTTTTTGTCAAATAATATGCATTAACGAGTTGATTAATAATTTGGGAAGACAGAAATGGTTGATCGCAAAGTACGATAACTACTGCTTCAATTTTTTGAGGAAGACTATTCAATAATAGAATACCACTATTAATTGAAGTACTCATTCCAGAAGCCCAATTTAAGTTCTCAACGACTGTAATAGGAAGTTGGTTGAGTAGGGGACGAATCTGTTGTGCATATGCCCCAAGTACGACAAGTACAGGTTCACAGACTGAAGCGATCGCAACTTCTGTAATGTACTGCACAAGAGTACGTCCCTGATAGAGCAACAGTTGCTTTGGTGTACCCATACGAGTAGATGCACCAGCAGCAAGAATCATAATGGCTATGCTTGGTTTTTCTTCTGTTTGCTGAGTAGTAATTACCATAAATGAAAATTATGTAGCAAGTAGCAAATTCAAGTTACCTTTATCATATTGGTGAATTGGTTGATTGCGATTTGTCAAAAAACCACTATTACGCTTACTCAGCACTGCCTGAATTTCAGCAATAATCGCGATCGCTATTTCTTCTGGTGTATCTGCTCCAATGTCAAGACCAATAGGACTATGCAATCTTTCTAATTGGTCACTAGTGTAGACTATTCCTTGGGTAAGTAAATCTTGAAGCAATTTTTCTGTGCGATATTTTGGACCTAAAATACCAAGGTAGGATGCGGCAGAGTCTAGCACTATCTTCAAAATTGCTAAGTCATCAAGGTAATTATGCGTCATTATAACAGCTACTGTATTGGCATCGATGAATACTTGTTGATGTATAATCTCTCTGCGGCTAAGAATCACGTCACAAGTTGTGGGAAATCGCGCTCTAGTTGCTTCATCAGCTCGACAGTCAACTACAGTAACGTGCCAACCTAATATTTGAGCCAACTGTACCACGGGCACAACATCATGACCTGCGCCAAATATAATTAAATGTGTAGGTGGTAAGATAACTTCGATAAAAATTTCGGCGCTTCCAAACGGTAACTGATAGTTATGTATGCTTGACTGTTGATGATCTTGGGCTGCTTGGACATCAGCAATCAAAGATTCAGTTAAATGTGTATCTTTAATGTTATTGATAATATGCCCATTAGGATATAGT
The DNA here is from genome assembly GCA_029379265.1 of Rhizonema sp. NSF051. GTDB lineage: Bacteria > Cyanobacteriota > Cyanobacteriia > Cyanobacteriales > Nostocaceae > Rhizonema. The sequence continues at coordinate 9,620 of JAQYWN010000186.1, read as the reverse complement.
AGCAAGCGTGACCCTAGTTTCGCATCTACCGTACCTTTTAGCGCAAAAACTGTAGCAATAACACCCACATGCTTGTTACTCAAGCACTCTTGCATAAAGACCATTAGATTCGGTGTGCAATCCCAATCAAGATGTTCGATGAGAACTTGCACTATACCATTGCAGCCTAGACCAAAGCCCCACAAAATATCGTTAGAGGTGGTGTTATCGTAGGTAACAACAATTGTCTTTTTATCTGACATTTGTTGGCGAGTATACTCAAATATATCATTTTCTAAGCACCCGGCACTAATTGTTCCCACAGTTTTACCTGTGTTTGTCATCAACATTTTGGCACCCGGATGCCGATAAGTTGAACCTTGAGTTTTGACGACAGTAGCGAGAAAAGCCGTTTCACCATTTTTTTGACTTGACTGAAAGGCTTCTAAAACTGCTTGTAATTCGTTCATTTGACTGCTTATTCTTGTGTTAACAGCAATTTCTACTGTCATCAGGCAAGACATCCTGATGTAAAAATCCTATTTCATCCCACTGGGGTATTTGATGACAAGCCGCAAGCGTCTAGGCAAATCAGTCACAAAAGCTTGTCAAGTGTAATTGGCAAATCGCGGACGCGCTTGCCTGTGGCATGATAGACAGCGTTGGCGATCGCCGCAGCAGTTCCTGTAATGCCAATTTCACCAATTCCCTTGACACCAAGCGGATTGACGTATGGATCGTGTTCATCGACGAACAACACCTCAATTGCCGGAACGTCTGCATTTACTGGCACATGATATTCAGCTAAATCATGGTTGACAACACGTCCTCGATGAGGGTCAATTACAGTGTGTTCCATTAGCGCCATGCCGATGCCATAGACAATCCCGCCAACAAGTTGACTATTAGCTGTTTTCGCATTGAGCAAGCGTCCAACACCATAGGCTCCCACCCAGCGTGTTACTCGTACTTCACCTAAATCAGGTTCAACGCGCACTTCGGCAAACTGTGCACCAAACGAATGCATTGAATACTTCTCTTTTTCCTCTCCAGGCTTGGCATCCGCACGTGCTTCAATCATTTTCAATCCATGCCGCGCGAGAATTTCCGCATAAGTTTGAGTTGCAGACGATTTATTCTTTAAGAAAAAGCTTCCATCCTCAGCAATTATATCCTCGGCATTTGAGCCATAAAGCGGCGATTTTTGATCAGCAAGTGCCAATTGCATCAGCTTACTACGAGCTTCAGTTCCCGCCAAATGCACGGATGAGCCTACACTCGCGGCTGTTTGTGAACCACCGGAAACGGGTGTTTTTGGTAAAGTTGTATCACCCAACTCGATGCGGATTTTGTTAACTGGTATACCAAGTGCTTCAGCAGCGACTTGAGTCATTACAGTATAAGTTCCCGTACCAATATCCTGCGAGCCAGTCCGCACAACGGCTGTACCATCTGCCATAATTTGGGCGATCGCCGATGCTGGAGAACGATTTGTGGGGTATGTAGCCGTTGCCATACCCCAGCCTACCAAATAATTGCCATCCCGCATCGAACGGGGCTTAGGATTGCGCTTTTGCCAGCCAAACCGCGAAGCTCCCAGTTTGTAACACTGTCTAAGTGACTTGCTCGACCAAGGCAGTCCTTTGTCATGATCGACCTCAGCATAATTACGCAGACGCAGTTCGATAGGATCGATGTTGAGCGCATAAGCCAGTTCATCCATTGCCGATTCCAAGGCGAACGAGCCTGAAGCTTCTCCTGGCGCACGCATGAAAGTTGGTGTACCCTCATCAAGCCGAACTAAACGGTGGCTGGTTTCGATATTTGGGCAAGCGTAGATCATGCGTGCTGTTTTCGCCACAGGTTCGATAAACTCATCAAAGGTTGAAGTCTGGGACGTCCCAGAGTGTCGGAGTGCGGTCAATTTTCCCTCGCGGGTTGCACCGAGAGAAACCTGTTGAATTGTCTCCGGTCGAAAGCCTACAGGACCATACATTTGTATCCGTCCCAGCACCAGTTTAACCGGGCGATTAACCTGCCGTGCCGCCATTGCCGCTAGAGGCACATGCGACCAAGCCGATCCTTTGCAGCCGAAGCCACCGCCCACATAGTAAGACATGGTGCGGACATTCGCTGGGTCAATCCCCAATACTCCCGCAACTTTTTCTTGACACTGAAAGATTCCTTGAGTGGCGTCATACAGCAGCAATTGCTCGCCTTGCCAAACGGCTGTTGTCGCATGAGGCTCCATTGGATTGTGATTTTCCACTGGAGTGGTATAAGTTTGCTCGACGCGAACAGCAGCCGTCGCTAGTCCTTGGCTGACATTGCCATGAGACTTATCGGGCGGCTGGTTTCTGGGAACTTTACCTTGAGGCACGTATGCATTCGCAAGGTTGTCCTTCATATTCAGCGTTGGCTTCTCTTCCTCATAACGAACTTGCACGAGGGAGGCCGCTTGCATGGCGCGTTCAAAGGTATCCGCAACCACAACACCAATATGCTGACCGCTATAAAGTACAATGTTATCTTGCAGCACTTGCAGCTTGCGACCCCCTCCTTTGTCGCCAAACGCCTTAGGTGCGTTGAGGTGGGTAATGACTGCCAGTACACCTGGTACTTGCTCCGCCGCTTTTGTATCAATTTGGGCAATCTTGCCTTTGGCGATCGTGCTTTGAATCGTCACCCCGTAGGCAAGCTTGGCAACCGGAAACTCAGCCGAGTAACGTGCGCCGCCAGTCACTTTCAGGTGTCCATCGACCCTGTTTAGCGGTTTACCCAATACTTTGTTTATATCCCCTGTCTTCATGCCATTCCTCCTACCGTTAAGAGCGCCTTGACAATTGTACGTTTAGCCAGTTCGACCTTAAACGCGTTGTATTTTTGCGGTTTAGCTCCCTGGATTGCCGCCTCAGCTGCTGCTTGAAACGTTGCCTGGTTTGGTTGCTTAGAGACGAGTGCTTTTTCAGCTTCGTAGGCACGCCAGGGCTTTGTTCCTACTCCACCGAGGGCAATCCGTGCCGAGCGAATGATCCCATTTTGAATATCTAATGCAGCCGCAACCGATGCCATTGCAAAGGCATAAGAAGCGCGATCGCGTACTTTCAAATAGTGCGATCGCTTAGCAAATGGCGTTGCTGGCAAGTCAACGGCAACAATTAACTCTCCGTGTTGCAGAACCGTCTCCTTTTCTGGCGTATCACCCGGTACGAGATGAAAATCTACAAGCGGGATACTACGCGTTCCGTTGGGACCACGTGTTTGCACAACCGCATCGAGTGCCACCATTGCCACCGCCATGTCTGAAGGATGGGTGGCAATGCAGTGATCGCTACCGCCAAGAATCGCGTGAATCCGGTTATATCCCTCAATAGCCGGACAGCCGGAACCGGGAACGCGCTTGTTACATGGCATGGCAGTATCACGGAAGTAGTAGCACCGGGTACGTTGCAGCAAATTCCCGCCCACACTTGCCATATTCCTAAGTTGTGGTGAAGCTCCTGACAACAACGCTTCTGACAGCACAGGGTAACGCTCACGAATCATTGTGTTATAGGCAACCTCGCTATTGCGTGCCATCGCTCCAATCCGCACGCCGTTGCCCTGCATTTCTATCTTGGTTAACGGCAGTGGGTTAATGTCAACCAACTCTGTTGGCGTCTGTACATTCAGCTTCATCAAATCGATCAGGCTGGTACCTCCGGCTACGTAAGAGGCTTGGGCATCTGGAGTCACTAACGCCACTGCATTGTCCGCAAGTCCTGCTTTCTTATAGCTAAACGGCTGCATCTTTTTTTCCCCCTAAGACATCGCGCACAGCATGGACAATATTTGGATAAGCACCGCAACGGCAGATATTGCCACTCATCAGCTCGCGAATATCAGCATCCGACTTAGCGTGTCCTTCGTTCACCAAACCCACTGCCGAACAAATTTGTCCAGGTGTACAGTAGCCACACTGAAATGCATCGCGGGCAACAAACGCGGCTTGCATCGGGTGCAGATTTTCTCCTTGCGCCAGCCCTTCAATCGTTGTTATTGAAGCGTCAGTGTGCATAATGGCAAATGTCAGGCACGCATTAATCCGGTGCCCATCAACCAGCACTGTACAAGCACCACACTGACCGTGATCACAGCCCTTCTTAGAGCCAGTCAAATTTAGACGCTCACGCAGCGCATCAAGTAGTGTCACACGAGGTTCAATTTTCAGCGCGTGTTCCACTCCATTAATACGCAGTTTGATATCAACAAAACTACTTGGATCAGGGGAGATCGCTGATGGGGTATTCGATTGAGGCTTTGGTTTAGCCTGTGTCTTTCTTATGAGACTCACTGCCAAAGCCCCCATTGAGCTTGCGATCGCAATTTGACCAAATCGTCGGCGTTTAAACCTCAGCCTCATATATATATTTTTAAAATTGTGAGTTTAGTTAGCTCGAATAGTAGAAAAAATACAATAGTAAAATACCTATCCACAGGCTGAAGTTATCTTGAACACAGAGTTGGGAGTGTTATAACTGTAGACGGTTACCAACGATAAAGTCATTTGTTATAATTTCAATAATAATTATGAGAAATTTAAAGTATTGGCGTTGCATAAAACAAAGATGAAAATTGAACCGCCAAGAACGCTAAGAATTAAGTTTTTCGATTGATAGAGAAAATAAAATCATCTTGCATTCTATGCAACGCCAAAGTATTTGCTCTGATTTAAACCTGAGCAAACTAAAAGATTTCAAACTTTTCAAATCGTCAGCGCAAGATGCCAATCTCGAAAAATAACACAAACTATATCGATAAGCTTTTGGAGTCGTGCCAGTGGCTTTACGAAATTGTGCGGTAAAGTGACTCTGTTTGGAAAATCCCACCTGATAGGCGACATCAGACAGCAGTATTTAAGGTCGTTCAATCCGGCGTCCAAACTTCAATCCCACGTTGTGAAGTTTGGAATCATAGAAACATGGCTGAAAGATAATCCACAAGTCAAAAGTAACTGTATCATCTTTCAGTTAAACCCAGTCTACTATGCCATTGAGCGAGAGACTCGTTGAGGTAACGCTGATTCAGGCGATCGCCTCTGCTAACAAACAGCGTTTCATCTTGGATGTTCTGAATTCTATGGCATGATCAATGGTGATCTTTTTCTTACCCTACAAAAGTAAATGCTTGAACCATAACCACCGCAGCATGTGTGAATTATCTCTTCTGCTGAAGCTTGCGGTAACACTCTTCAGGTGAAGGATCTGTTTGTGGGATCATCGCTGTTGATATTTCACCATTATTGTTCACATAAGCCATCACTACGCTGTCTGCTGGCTCGTATACCTGAATCATATTATCCATAGCTTGTACATCCTCTGAAGCAACATCATATTGACTCATGGATTTTTTGAGGGACTTACGTTGGATATACTCAATTTGAGGAGTTTCAGAGTCCGAGTTAACAACCAACACAAGTCCTTTGCCTTGTTGTTTATACCCTTCATGAGCGATCGCACCCACCAAAACCTGATTTTCTTCAACAAAGCCGTGTGCGTCTATTGATGATTGATATTTTTCTGCTTTAGAGAATGGGTTTAACGAAGCGGCAATCCTTCCAAAAAACGATTTGTTTTCACTCTTTTTTTTCGGTGAAGGTTTTTGCAACAGAGAAGATACTTCCTCCTTGAGGCTCTCGTGTTTGCGCTGCTGTCGGATTTTTGCTTTTCTTCCCATTGCTTAAACTTTACCTGTTTTATAGCTTTCAGTCAACATTTTATAAGAATACGCTCTCTGGTGAGCAAACTTGTTGAGCCGTGCGTACCTTTGTAAACAGGATGTTACGACCGAAAAGTGTGCGCGAATCTCCGCTCCTTTGGGAACGAGAGTGTCAAACGGAGTGTAGCAATGCTAAATGACTCTTGAGAAACAAGATACCCGACTTTTCAAAGAAATCAGGTATCTGGAGGTTGTAATTCTTACGTAACCGGATAGATCTTTTGATGAACTGTTACGCTCAAAAGTGAAATATGGAAAGCTTGACCATCGCTTAAGCTCTGTACTTATAGCAGTGCTTGTTACCTTTGATCTTCCTGCTGACGAACCGCACCCGCAGGCCACGAAAGCTCTTGTAAAGTAGAGAGATAATTTCACAACTGATGCGCGAACGGCTATACTGTTAAAGACTTTCTTGACTTAAAATCAACGCTAGGATAACATAGAAAATTGTCTGTCTAATTCCTGCTCGGATCAGGTAGGGACATCACAAAAGCTGGAAAACTTGCTTAGCATTCAGTCCAGCTACCTGTACGGCAAACTCAAGAGCAATTTCATGACCTACGCAATTATTGAAACTGGCGGCAAGCAACTAAGAGTCGAACCAGGTCGCTTTTACGACATCGAACTGCTTTCAGTTCAAGCCGAAGAGAAAGTTACTATTGAAGCAGTTTTGTTAGTGCAACACAACGGTGAAGTCACTATCGGACAGCCACATGTGACAGGGGCAAAAGTAGAAGGGACGGTGATGCGACATTTGAGAGGTCGCAAAGTCCTGGTATACAAAATGAAGCCGAAGAAGAAAACCCGCAAAAAGCGCGGACATCGTCAGGAAATCACTCGATTAATGATTGACTCCATCAGCCTTGATGGTTCGGTGCTTTCCTCGGGAGAAGCTGAAACCGCTGAAATTCAACCAGGCGAGTCTATTGAGAATGCAGTTGATAACCAGCCTGCTGAAACCGCTGCAGAATAAAAATAGAAGTAGAGATCCAAGAGGAAATTATGGCTCATAAGAAAGGAACAGGTAGTACCCGCAACGGACGTGATTCTAATGCCCAACGATTGGGTGTAAAACGTTACGGTGGACAGAAAGTTTTGGCAGGAAATATTCTTGTCCGTCAACGCGGTACCAAATTTCACCCCGGTAACAATGTCGGTATTGGCAGCGATGACACTTTGTTTGCCTTAGTTGACGGTGTGGTAACGTTTGAACGTAAGGGCAAAAGCCGCAAAAAAGTGAGTGTTTACCCTCCTGATGTTGCTGTAGCTGAGTTACCAGTAGCAAGTTAGGAAAAACTAAGTACACAGCGTTGAAATTTCCCTCTTTTATTTATACAAAGGGGGAAATTTTAACGCTGTTGTTGTTTTTTGTAACTTTCTGCAAAATCTAAAATACCAAATTGTAGTGGTTTAGAGATGCAAATAGCTGAATGCTTGCTTTTTGAGCAAAACCACCACATGCTAAACCCACCAGAGAAAAGATCGACAAAGTCCAAAAAGCTTGCTTTCGACTAAACCCAGTTAATTGAAAGTCTATTCTCGCTAAGATTATGGCAGCAATAACTACCAAAGTATCAAGGAATACTGAAAACCTAGCAATCATTAAAAAGGCTAAGAAAGCCGCTAAAATGACAAAGGCGAAAGTTCTGAGACTTGATTTAAACACAAAAACAGAATAGTTAGCCATATTTGACCAGGGAGTTGTCCAAAACCCTACTAACGAGAAGACAGCGATCGCCGCCACCAGCCAGACAAAAGGTCGGACATTTGCCGCCGATATCACCCAGCCCAGTACAGCATAGGTAACGACTAATAGTGCAAGAGAAACCCAAGGAAGTCTTTTCAAAATAGACATGGGTTTGTATTACCAATTCAACATTAAGTTATCATCGCTTTGTTATCGGGAAAGGCAGAGGGCAGAAGGCAGGAGGCAGAAGGAATGCTTTCTGTCCTCTGCCCACGACTGAAAGGAGTAAGGGTATAAAACCCCCTCCAAATCTTCGATTTGGAGGCTGACAATTGGGAGGGGTTTCAATCCCCTTTCAATTGATTCCTTCTGCCCTCTGCCCTCTGCCTTCTGCCTTCTTGAAATGTTATGGGTTGTTCATATGAATTCCCCAGACTTTAAAAAAAGCCAGATTTATAGCAGTTTTGCTTTGTATGAGATTCACCTAATTGTGTAATGCCGTATGTGCTTGAAAAATTACCGAGCTAGAGCTGACACTCATATTCGGACTTTTCTCTGCAATACGCCCTTACAGATGCATTGCATTCATTTGAAAATCGCTATATTTGACTGGATTTTAATTTTGAGATCGTCAACTATAAGTTTATCATCATATGTATTCGGTATTCCATTAATAAGCAAGTGGATGCTCTTCTAAAGAAGCCGTTAAGCAAGAGGGGGAGAGAAGCCGTAGGAAGGGAAAGTCTTTCTATTATCAACTCCCTTGCCTCCTGTAAGGGCGGGTTTAATTTAGATAACATGTCAGCAAACACGATATTTTGTAAAATCAGCCTGTAAGGGCGGGTTTAATTTAGATAACATGTCAGCAAACACGATATTTTGTAAAACCCGCCCCTACCCCTGACTTCTAATTCCTCACTCCCCAAAATTACTGTGGTAAACGCCTGGACAATTGCAAGTGCTATCTCACTCTTATTGCTGCTAATTCAAGGAAGCGCGACAGCAATTCTATTGTCGCGACTTATTAAAGGGCCTAGCCGCCTTCCTCCAATTCAACCTCAAAACGCCACACCAGAAATTTTGGGTAGTGTCAGCGTCGTCATTCCCACTCTCAATGAGGTTCTTCGCATTAGCCCATTATTATCAGGTTTAAGTCGGCAAAGCTATGAAGTCAGGGAAATTATTGTTGTCGATAGTAAGTCTCAAGATGGCACTCCCGATTTAATTAAAGCTGCACAACAGCAAGATCCCCGGTTTCGCTTGATGACAGATGATCCCTTACCTTCTGGTTGGGTGGGGCGTCCTTGGGCATTGCATAATGGATTTTTGCATACCTCAGAGGCAAGTAAGTGGTTTCTGGGGATGGATGCCGATACACAACCTTCACCCCAACTGGTTGCTGGTTTAGTGAAGATAGCAGAAGCCAAAGGATATGATTTAGTTTCCCTATCGCCTCAGTTTATCCTGAAGTATCCAGGAGAATGCTGGCTGCAACCCGCATTGTTAATGACTCTACTTTATCGGTTTGATCCTGCTGGTGTAGACACACAACCAGAACGGGTTATGGCAAATGGGCAATGCTTTTTGTGCCGTCGTTCTGTTTTAGCTGCTGTTAACGGTTATACCAGTAGCAGAGGTTCTTTTTGTGATGATGTCACCTTAGCACGAAATATTGCCGCCTCTGGATTTAAGGTAGGCTTTTTAGATGGTGCAAAGGTATTGAAAGTGCGGATGTATGAAGGAGCGATGGAGACGTGGAAAGAATGGGGACGAAGTCTGGATTTGAAAGATGCTTCCTCCCAATCTCAATTATGGGGTGATTTATGGCTTTTAACCTCAGTTCAAGCCCTACCCTTACCCATCATTCTTACCTACCTCTTTCTCTCCCCTCCTCTCACCCTCTCGCCCTCTCCCCCTCTCCTCTTGCTGGGACTGAATTTATTTCTATTCGTGATTCGCTTCGCGATGCTTTTGGCGATCGCACCTTCCTATGATCGTACCCAAGCAAAAGGCGGTTGGTTATTCTGGCTTTCTCCTCTAGCTGATTCACTAGCTGTACTGCGAATCTTCTTATCTGCATTCCACACTCCACGAGAGTGGAGGGGAAGGAAGTATGGAGTAATGAGTAATGAGTGATGAGTAATGAGTAATGAGTAATGAGTAATGAGTAATGAGTAATGAGTAATGAGTAATGAGT
>JAQYWN010000185.1 GCA_029379265.1 Rhizonema sp. NSF051 | reverse complement strand
GTCTATACTAAACAATTTTGTAATTATCAAGGCTAATAAACAAATTAACGACTATAGCTGAACCTTACTTCTTACTCAAGAATGAGATTAGTATTAAGTTAGTTACTTGCTGCTAGTATCCTCAAATACCAATTAACTTAATCAGCCTTAGATTTGGACTTTGGACAAAAAGAAAATGGTTCGCGAACATGTTCCGCGAACTAAAAATTAGGCATCATAAATAACCCCAGTTATTTTTCGCTCCTGAGTTTCACTTAGTTAAACCGCTAAAGCCTAAGAAAATTTACGCGGCTTTGTGTTTATTAGGTGTTGATTTTGACTGCTTCTTGACCACAGGATGCTTAGCTCGTTGGGTTTGGGTCTGACCTTGAACTCGACCGATGGAATTTCCGAAAAGGTTTTGGGAGAACGAGCGGGTGTGCCAATCTCTGAAATAATTCGCACAAAATCGCGTTGCACCACAATACGCCAGTAATTTCGGCTCAGCTGCATTAATGGAGCAGGTGTTGATGATGGCGCTGCCCGACGCCATGTGCGGCACTGCGGCTTTGCACAGGTAGAACATCGCGTAGACGTTAGTTTTGAAGGTGCGATCAAACTCCTCTGACGGAATCTCCTCGATGCTCTCTCGCATCATCTGGAAAGTGGCGTTGTTAACGAGGATGTCGAGTTTGCCGAACTCGCTGCGCGCGCGCTCAACAATCTGTTGACAGTGAGCTTCAAGCTGGATGTCGCACGCAACTGCGACACACTTACGCCCCTCATTCTCAACTATACGAACGGTTTCCTGCGCTCATGGGCGATCGCGCAGGTCGTGCTGTTGTGCAGTCCATACGCGCTACACAGCAATCGACTTTATTTGTGCAGACTTAATCAAAAAGAGTGCAACTGCTAACAACAAGTGACATTTAATTGCACATTGTCAATCATTGCTAATTGTTTTGCTTTTCCTCTTAGCAGTCATGATTATCTTACAACTCAAATAGAATCGCTTTACTGAAGAAGAATACATGTGGAACTTCACTCTTATTTCAGATAAAGATTAAGCGACTAATGGATGAATCGTGGTTTAAAGCAGGAGTCAAGAGTCAATATGAATCCTTCACCAAATCTATTTTGAACTCTGACTTCTTTTCATAAGTTTTTCTTTTAGTTAACAAATTGGTGAAAAGGAGAGTTTTTCTCTGCCTTTCTCCTGGTATGGTGCTGATTCAGCCATTATACTACTAAGTCATTGTCATTCGTGGATCGGAGATAACTTTAGTCAAATGAAAGACATATTTTTTTGCCCGGAAGAATCTAATTTCTACTCAAACTGCTTAGAGAATTTAGTTTTGAGAAACTGTGAAGAATCCGAAAATGTTGTAGAATTTGGTTCAGGAGATGGTAGTCCTGTGATTAATTCATTACTCAGGACTAATTTTTATGGTGTTATAAGTGGATTTGAATTAAATACTTCTGCATGGAAAGTCGCCAACTCTACAATTGACGAATACAATTTAGCTCATAAATATGTAATTTATAATTCCTCTTTATTTGAGGCTTCTAAACCAGAAGCAAAATATCTTGTAGCCAATCCCCCGTATCTTCCAGCACCAGACAATGATATCTATATGCCTCTGTTATTTGGAGGTATAGATGGAGCAAAATTTACCAATGAGCTTCTGTTGTTAGGTTATGACAATGCGTTACTTTTGATATCTAGCTACTCTAATCCAAAAGGTACAATCGACCATGATAAAGCCAATGGATACTTTGTGAGTAATTTCTTAGTCTTACCCTTGAAATTTGGCTATTATAGCTCTGAGCCAAAAGTTAAAAAACATATAGCAGAGTTACAAAAAAATCAAATGGCGTTTTATTCTGGAGATTACTACTTTCTGGCAGGTGTTTTATTTAAAAAGCGTCAATATTGCACAGTTGACTTATCTAATGAGTTAGCTCAGATCATGACAAGTCTGTAAGAAGGCAGCTATCCTGGAGGCAGAGGGCAGCTATGTAGGACAAAAACGGACAACCTTCTACAAAATTGCTACTAAAAACGACCCGTTCAGAAGTTATTTCTACTATTTTCCTCTGATCTGATATTGGCGAATTTGGACTCTTGTGTATATTGACTGGTTAGTAGTGCAATAAAATGATTGAGGGCTTTCAGCGCTGCTTTATAGCCAGGAGCTTGCTTACCTAACTTTAATTCTACCATTACTTGGTTACGTAAAGTTTCAAGTGTTGCCAATGTGAGTGGCTTGGAGGGTACCGTGGTTGCAACTTTGACAACAGTAGTTTCGCCTTGACGATCTGGCTCATCATTCCGTGTAATACCCGGATGAGCATTATTCTTCACAACCTCTGACAAATAATCAGCCCTGGTCATCCCAAAGCATTCAGCAATAATACCCAAAGCCTTCCAAGTTTCATCAGTCAATCTTAAAGAGTGTACTTGACGATAATCGTTGTCTTTGAGTACGAACTTCCCTTGAGTATCCCGTTTTAGCATCAGCCCTTCCGTGTATTACCTCGTAAGTTTAACACGGTTAGCGCCGTCTTTTAGCATGTATTGTACGGAATCACGCTCCCGATCATTCCTGACTCCGTACTATGAAGACCGCACACGCGCGTATCAAAGCAGGTTTCTAAATACATGTGCCTAAGCCAATTAATCCTACTAAGTTAATTGCAGTGGTTGTCAGCCTCGCCAGACGAACCGGAAAAATCTGAGCATTGCCACTCCATTAACCTTGCTCCTACGTGAGTTGACTTTCTTTAATGAGCTCCTGCAGTGGCACCTCCAATCACTTTTTTAGTAAAAAGCAAGGCAATACCACAAACTAGCAGTGCTATGGCTATGAAGAAAAAGCAATCATTGTATGCCATGACATAGGCCTCGCGTTGGATGGTATCGGCAATACTTTCGAGAGCTTGATTGTGGGCAGTACTAGGATCAGATCCAAGACTCATGAAGTACTGAGTCATTTGATCAATTCGCTGTAGGGTTTGAGGGCTAGAAGATGTGACCGTCTCTCCTATACGCTCCGAGTGAAATTGCTCCCGTCTAGTCAGCAGTGTGTCCAAAGCGGCAATCCCAAATGAGCCTCCTAAGTTACGCGTCATATTAAATAAACCTGAGGCTGAGCCTGCTTGTTCTTTTTCAATGTTTGCCGTAGCAATGGACGAGAGCGGCAAGATCATCAGGGGTTGTCCCAGCGATCGCACAAGCTGCGACCATTTCAGTTCTTGTATAGCTGTATAGTGCGTCATGTTCGAGTTCATAAAACACGAGAGCGCAAAGATGCCAAACCCAACCGCAGCCATCCACCGAAGATCAAAGCGCTGCATCAGTTTGGGTACTAACGGGATCAGAAACAGTTGTGGTACTCCCGACCACATGATGACTTCACCAATTTCTTGAGGGCTGTAATCCTGAATCTGACCGAGATACAGAGGAATAAGGTAAACCGTGCCGTATAGACCAAGTCCGAGCGCCAAACCAGCTATACTGCTGATACCAAAGTTGCGCCGGAGCAATAAACGCAGATTAATAAAAGGTTTTTTGCGGGTCAGCTCGATCCAGAGGAAAAGAGTGAGAAAAATAATAGCAACGATTGACAATTGCCTAATTGTTTTGGAACCAAACCAGTCCCAACGCTCTCCTTCTTCTAAAACAATTTCTAGAGATCCCAAACCGAGCGTCATGGAAATGATGCCGAACCAGTCACCTTCCTTGAATCGATTTAGTTGGAGCGGTTGGGGATCAATGGCATACAAAACTATGGCGATTAGTAAGAGCCCTGGAAGAATATTCAAGTAAAAGTTGTACTGCCAACCATAGTTATCTGTCAGCCACCCCCCAATTGTTGGACCAATCGAGGGTGCGAAGGTGGCTGTTACCGAAAACATTGCTAGTCCAATCGGTTGTTTAGACGGTGGTAAGGTTGTGAGTACGATCGAAAAAGCCATAGGAATCAGTATGCCCCCGGTGAATCCCTGCCCTGCACGGAATACAATCATTTCACCAAGACTTCCGGCAAAAGCACAGCATACGGAAAAGAATATAAACAGAATGGAATTGCCTACTAGATACCATCGCACAGAAAACACTTGCGATAGCCACCCAGTTAGCGGAATCGTCACAATCTCAGCTACCAGATAAGCGGTGGAGATCCAAGAACCTTCATCTGTGGAAGCACCGAGTGCCCCGGAAATCTGTTCCAGAGAAGAGTTCGTAATCTGAATATCCAAAACCGCCATGAATGCACCCAACATAGCGCCAAAAAGACCAATCCAGGTTTTTAGGGATACCTCATCAGACTGTGGAGATTGAGTTTGCTTGTTAACTACAGTTTTATTAGCCACACTATTTATCCCGCGAAATTGTCCAAGATAATTTTTCTCATGACTCCCAATATGGTTCGCTTAGCAATGAAGATCGAAACTACTCACAAGAAGTGGAAACTCAACAGTTTGAGCTAAGCAGTCATTCGCACCCTTTTGCTCTTACTACGTTCCGGATCAGAGGTTCTGGGTGCATGGAGTCTTATCCGAACCATATTGTCATGACTCTGATTTTCAAGACACAGAGAATGTCTTATCGCCGACGCGCGATCTTTGTGGCAATTTCAGGATACCTATTTATATAATCACTAACGTTTAACATGACGATAACTTCTTCAGTTGCATATCTTATTATGTACAGCCGTAGAAATTACAGCTTCATCCTTTCAGCTTGTTTTCGCCTACTAAAAGAATTAGTTGTGTCGAGAAACACAAACTTTTGTCATATAAACTCTGACTTTAGGTAGGGTCTTCTCTCAGTGCAATACGGATAACATTATACTTACCAAAAAAACTTACCTTATAAATCGCTGTCAGCCCTCAAGGTCTTCTGAGGGTGATATTTTTTATACCCTCCACTCGCGTTTTTCTTCTGAAGTGAGGTGTGATCGCCATGGGTAGAAATCAGCTTTTCATCCAGCGACTTAAATAGCATTTAATGTAGTAGGAAATTAATTTTCACATAGTAAGAACTGACATAAGAATACGGAGTCAAACCTTCAATCTCGGATGAGCATAATTTTCGGATTTAAATATAGCGCTTCTCAATTGGGTTAAGTACATCACTCTGAGGGGGCGAACAGCCGTTCGCCCTTACAATGTATTGTATCCAAAAGAGAACTGCTATAATGCTCAAGCAAAGGATCGTTTTTGATCACTTGCCGTATTTCGGTGACTTGTTCGCTTCGCATAGTTGGAATAGTCGCTTTCTCATATGTTCCCCCATAATTTTCTCCTCATTTCCTTCTCTAATACTAAAACTACATTATCGGGAATTTTCTAGGGGAAAGCGAGTAAGTACAGTTTCTCAAGTTTAGACTTGCGGTGTCGGGTATGAATCTGGATTGTGGGGTCACGCCAGGTAGTCCAGTCTTATCCACTTCACCTCTGTATTCAAACACCTTGACTAGCCGCAAAGTCTGCCGGATAGAGTACTCTATCCGGAGACTTTGCGTCCTAGAAGGACGGGGTTTTCAACCCATATTTTCGATAAATCTTTCTGAAGAGGGACGGACTTACTCAAACCTCAAGAGAATATGGAAAAAGTGAGTTTACTTGTCATAACCAATAAAACCTTTAGTCTGGAGTTAATAACAATGGCCGATGTAACAAATATAGCGACTAAGCTTGCTGATCTAAAGCTTTTTCAGAATGTTCTGTTGGAAACTGAGCAAAAGTTAATAGCACAGACGGACGACAGTACGATTTGCGAGCGGCTCGAAGGAATGATTAAGAGTGATCGCGAAAACCTCGGCATCATCGAAGCAGTTGTTTCTAAATACGGCAACACTGAAGAACCTCGCGACATTACTCAAAAACATGCTGAGAAGGTAAGCCAAATGATGAGCGGCTCCGAGCTAACTCTGTATGACAAGTACTTACAGCTCGAGTTGCTAAAGCATCAACAGACAATGACTGGGCTGGTTCTACATAAGGTTGCCCAGTCCTTGAATGATGAGCTTCAAGATCTGATGGAACCGCTCAACCGAGTTAATTTTGAAAATCGTGCTCACCAAGAGATTCTTAAAGGCGTTCTTTACTTCGTCGGAACGCGAGAGATAGCCGGTAAGGAACCTGACATGGGTCTCTGGGCTAGCATTGAACAGGGAATTGCAGCCCTTAAGGGTGTTGTAAGCAGCGCGGTAAGCTAGCACTCAGCACCCCGCACTAAAGTGACGGGGCTTCTTCCCTTGGGAGAAGCTGACGCTCGAGGACTCGCTAACGCTGCGCTAACGCGAATGTGCCTCCAAAGCAACAGGACATGGAACACGTCAACTATGTCGAACTGACAAGCATGGGTTCCCTTTCCGCCATTGTGCTAGAAACAAAGTACATTTTAGATTTACAACTGGTGACATAGTTAGAGCCTTTGTCACTATAGCCAATATATCCAGTTGCCCCTGTGAGAAAAATATCCATAGTTTATTCTTCAAATTGGCACATTGATGAGGTCTGCTTATCTAGCGAATCAAAAATACATAGCAGTTACACCTATTTATAGGACTGTTTCAATAGTGAGTCCCCATGTTATTCGCGATAAAAACTCGCGGATAATATTTCTTTTTTTATTTTTGCAAAATGGGGATGCTCCCTATTGAAGTGGCTTTCCCTACCGTAGTTTAATGTTTTCATTAATGATCTATTAAGTATCAGTAATCGAAAAAGATGATGAAAACAACATTCTGGGTGAGATGTCTGTCTGTATTCTTACTATTAGCTTTCTTATTATGTGTTAACCCACCTCAGGTTGTGCTAGCTCAAACAACGTCCGCCTACGATCAACAAATGCAACTTGGTTATGCGGCAACCGCCCAAAGAAACTATCCCAGTGCTTTGAACTATTTTAAGCAGGCACTACAGGAACGTCCTGGCGATCGCTACGCCAGTACAGCAGTTAATAACGTTCAAAGTTATATTCAAAATCGTCGTCAAGCCAGTCTAGCTTTTGTTTCTAAAATAGGAGAACCTGGTAGGCGCGAATCATCAGCATCAAGGGGTCTATCTTGTGTAGACAAAGGAGAGCCGCCAACACCACTGACACCTGCAAATGATCCTTCGCCCTCCACAGTAGCACATCCATCGTTTTTTATCTATGTTCCACAAAACTCTGCACAAGTGCTAGAGTTTGCTTTGCAGGACAATACCAGCAACCAAGAGCTATACAAAGCAACCATAAAGCCTAGCAAGCAGGCTGGTGTTGTTAGTGTCAATTTGTCTGCGAATTCCAATGCGCCATCTCTAGAAAATGGCAAAAAGTATACTTGGAGTTTTTCGGTAGTTTGTGATACTCAGAATCGCGCTCAAGACTTAAAGGCAACAGGTTCAATTCAAAGAATTCAAACAGATCCTAATCTGATGATTCAGTTACAAAAAGCACATCCCAGAGAGCGTGCTGCTCTGTATGCAACATCTGGAATTTGGCTTGATACCTTGACAAGTATCGCTGAAATCCGACGCTCTCATCCTAACGATCCAGCCGTTAAAATGGACTGGGAAGATTTGTTGAAATCAGTGGGTTTAGAAAAAGTTGCCCAAGCACCTTTGTTATCGGAGTAGTCATATCATGTCCGGTAGATTAACCTTAAATACTGGATGAACCCCAAGAGTGTTCTGCGCTGCGCTTTGTCTCCCCTCTCCGAAGCGCGGTGAGTCCAGCGCGAATGACGGCTTTCCCTCCGTAGGCGACTGGCGTTAGCGTTAGCGCAGCGTTAGCGAGTCTTCGAGCGTCAGCGTTAGCGAGTCTTCGAGCGTCACCCGAAGGGAGAGGGGTTGGGGAGCTCTTCAGGCATGAGGCGTTTTCCCACGCCCAGGTGAGGAGCGTGGTGAGGTTCTTTTCCGCATGGTTGTGCTACCAGACATGATATTAAAAGTATAAACTGAACCGTATTGTGTTATGAAGCCAGATCAATACGCTCTAAACTTTGTAAAACTTCTTGTGCTGACTGATATCTTTGCATAAAGTCATAAGCTACCATTTGGTCTAAGATAGCAGTTAATTTTTGGTTAAAATTACCCAGTCGAGACCAAACTACTGCATTGGGATGGGAATCTGTTTTGAAAACTAATTCACCATTTGGATCTCTTTGAAATTGTTTGGCAGATATTCCAGTTAAAGCTTCAATGCCTACCATTCCTAAAGCATAAATATCACTATTTAGCCTTGGGTGTCCCGACATTTGCTCCAAAGGAGCGTAACCAGCAGTACCAATGGCTACCGACTGAGAGTTTTCATCCTGCTGAGATTGAATCTGCTTGACTGCGCCAAAATCAATTAAGACTAAGTGATTATCTTGTTGTCTTCTGATCAGATTAGCGGGTGTAATATCTCTATGTATGACATAGTGACTGTGAACGAAAACCATCACTTGCAAAACATCTTGAAGTAAATCAATAACTTGAGCCTCCGTAAGGCGTGTACCAGAATGAACTTCATGCCTAAGAGAATGCCCCAGAATAAATTCTTGTACTAAATAAAATTGTTGATCGCTTTCAAAATAAGCCAACAATTGCGGAATGCGATCATGTTTACCCAAAACCTCTAAAATCTCGGCTTCTGTTCTAAATAAACGTCTGGCGACATCTAAAAACTGACGATCTTGACGTGCAGGTTGCAAATGCTTGACGACACAGCGAGGAGCGCCGGGACGCTGAGTATCTTTAGCTAAATAAGTTTTACCAAATCCTCCACTACCTAAAGATTCAGTAATCTTGTAGCGTTGGTTTAGTAAAGTACCTTGTTGAAGGAGAGGAATTGCTGTTGTCGCCTGATAAACTGTATTTCCACCCTCCCTTAAAAGCGCTTGCAATAAAGCTATAGTTTTTTCTTGTTCTTGAACTTGACGCGCTATTTTTTCACGCTCTTGCTTGGTTTGCAATGTATTATATCCGAATACACTCCCGATCGCAACTATTAATCCTAGAGATGGAGATACTATCGGAATCCAGCCTGCGTGGGTAAAGATGATAAAGTTGGCTGTTAATAACAAACTTAGAGAGACTCCACCTGCAAGTATCAAGTAGAGTGGATGTTGAATCCGCCATGCGAAAACACCTCCGGCTAAGCTCCATACCCAGATCCAGAGAAATTTACCCCAGTCAGGGAAAAACCAAAACAGAGGTTGTTTGTCAACGACAGCACTGAGAATTTGACTAACCATTTGAGCTTGCAAGACAACTCCAGGCATTTTTTGGTTATCCTGCTGACTGGCACTATAGGGTGTGTTAAAAACATCTTTAATACTAGGTGCAGTTGAGCCAATGAGGACGATTTTGTCTTTTACCCAAGCTGGATCGATTTTATTTTCCAGCACGTCGGTGACATTAACCTGTCGAACAGCTTGGTGAGCAGAACGGTAATTGAGCAGGATTTGGAAACCATGTGCATCTACTTTCCTATAACCTCCAGAGTTACTCTGTAGCGGTTTAAATATAGTAGAACCAATTTGAAATTCTCTGTGAACAGAAGAAAATTTTGGTTGCACGTTTCCTAAGTAGTGCAGTACGACTTGTAAACTAAGAGAGTAAGAAGTTGTACAAGGTGAACCAGATTTAGGCTCGAGCAGCAGGAGATTTCGACGAACAATATCATCTGTGTCCGTGACGATATCACTAAATCCCACTTGCTCTGGTTCTATTCCCATAGGCGGTGGCGTGGGGGAATTAGAAGAATTAGAATACTTACAGACAGAAATAATGCGATCACTCTGTTGTAAATGTTTCAATAGCTGATCATGACCCGGCTCGACTCGTAAGTCCCGAAAAATATCCAAACCGATCACTCGCGGTTGATATTGCTCTAGTTTACTGAACAAACGATCAAGAATTTTCCCAGGTAAAGGCCATTGCTGCAATTTTTGCAAATCTTTTTCACTAACTCCAACAACCAAGATGCGAGGATCTGGACTCAAATCGGTACGAAGAAGGAGCATCTGGTCAAAAACCTTCAATTCTATAGGTTCTAGCACTCCCAACCGCTGAATCCCGAACAGAAATACTGTGGCGATCGCACTCGCAATCATCGCTGGCTGTGTCAGTATTCTCAAGTTTCTAAGCATAATGATCGCACTCGTGTGGGTAAGGGTTTTAGATCATATTTGGATATACTCAGATATCTAGATAAAACCTGCACCTACTCCAAAACTATGGTCTACCAATAATGTGAAAATCGCTATAATACATGGCTGATTCCTTGAACCACTTTATTGCTCTGCCAGTAGCTGCTATGAGCTTCACCACCTTTGAGTAGAGCTAAAATTGACTGAACAGTCAAAAAGTCGAACATGCTTGGTTCCTGCGTGATAATATCTTCAATATCTAGGTATTTGCTGTCACCGTCCACTAAGTCGGTCATCAGTTCTTTCAGTGGGTAAGCGATCGGATCACCAGGATGAATATAATTTCTCCAAGGTAGTTTTTCCCCTTTTCGTGCTTCATGCAGGGACTCCAGTAGTTTCTGTAGTTGGGGTGTAATGTCGTGACTGCTGGACAAATCGGTGTTATTATTAGTCGGTGAGACATCCATTAGGCTGAAGATTGCAACAGGTGAACCCATAGTATGAAAACTGGCAACTTGGATACCCTGAAGCGGATTGCCATTTTTTCCAGATATACCATAGATGGCATCGCGAATCGCCATAACATCATCGTGACCAGGTACTTTTTCATCGTCCCAGCGACTGGCAAACAATAGGTCAAACAGGATCACCGTTCCCCAACTGTGTGTCACTAAGTGCAGGCGATCATTTGGTTTAGCATTCTTTAACCCTGCTAGAGCCTGCGTCTTCAGCGTGTTCACAACCTGGACGCCTATGCCACGGCTAACATATAGTGCCGCATCTCCAGCAAACTTGAGAATTTGCTGTTCACGAAATGTTCTAAACCACATCTGTGACCAAAACGATGAAGCTTGGAGTTTGTTGAGGAGAGCGGTTTCCGCTTTTTCATTGACTTTACCCCAGTAGAGAGCTATCTTCTGGACGTCTGGTTTGCGATCAAAGACAGTTTTTTGAATAAGTTTGAACAGTGAATCGGCGTATTCAGGTTGTTCACGCACCTCGCGCGTATTAACGCCGTGTATAAATAGAATATAGTCAGTAGCCATTGGAACACCTTCTCATAAATGGACAATGAATATATGTACGTGAGAAAAGATTAAACAGAATCAGATTGACAAGCTTTTTAGATAGTCAACCAATGCTTTTTTGTCATCTTCAGATAAATCACTTCCATAAAGACGTCCCAGATTTGAATTGATAATAACTTCATTTGAATTATGATTATATAGATA
>JAQYWN010000184.1 GCA_029379265.1 Rhizonema sp. NSF051 | reverse complement strand
TTTTAATTGTATAAAATAGTTTTTCAAGTAGGCAAAGACAAAATATGAGGTGCATATTCAGTTGACGATATATCGCGATATGTTTAAAATGGAATTACGAACATTTAAAGGAAACAGTTATGTTTTTAAGTCTTCATCGTCATGGTCACTTTTTTGCATCGAGACACGATGAGATGCCGCACAAAGGGCGGCGTGGTAAGCATTTTGGTTGGGATAGGTTTGAAGAGCAACGTACACCTCGTGGTGACATTAAGTACATTCTGCTAGAGTTGCTGGCGGAGCAGCCCAGGCACGGTTACGAGTTGATTAAAGAATTAGAATCGCGTTCTGGTGGCTTTTGGAAACCTAGTCCTGGTTCTGTATACCCCACACTTCAATTGCTGGAGGAAGGAGGTTATCTCAGCAGCGAACAAGTCGAGGGGAAAAAAGTATACACAATTACTGATAGCGGCAGACAATTATTAGCTGAAATTGGCGATCGCCGTCCTGGGAAGGAAAGAGGGCAAAAACCTCAGCAGTTGATTGAATTAAAAGAGGCGATGACTGATTTAGGTGCGGCTGTCATGCAGGTTGCACGCAGTGGCAATTCCGAAAAAGTCAGCAGAGTTCATGAGATTTTGAGTCGCGTAAAGCGCGAGATTTACACAATTTTAGCGGAGTGAGATTGTTACTTATGAAAGAACCACAAATACTTAATGTCTTGTCTGAACTTGATGTTCTCCAGGAAGCACAACACAACCAATTTAAAACACTCAGTCCCGAAGATCGCGGAAAACATCGAGATGAAATGATGCTGGGCGTTGGCTCACAAACTGGAGAATTATTGAATATACTTCTCAAAACGCAAGGTGGTAAAAATATTCTGGAAATTGGTACTAGCTTTGGCTATTCAACAATCTGGTTAGCCGAAGCAGCACGGGTAAATGGTGGTCGTGTAACGACTCTCGAATGTGTTGCCTCCAAGCAGGCAAAAGCAGTGGAAAATATTCGGAGGGTTGGTTTAGAGGATTTCGTAGACTTCCAACTTGGTGATGCTCTTGAGTTAATAGAAGTTTTACCAGGAACATGGGATTTTGTCTTACTTGATCTTTGGAAAGATTTGTATATTCCCTGCTTTGACCGCTTTTATGACAAGCTTGCTCCTGGAGCAATTGTTGTAGCTGATAACATTATTGTTCCTTCTAATTCTCGTCCAATAATGAAGAATTATCAACAACATGTTCGCACTAAGCCAGACCTAGATTCAATTGAAATCAATATTGGTCAAGGTCTTGAGCTAACGCGAAAGGAAATTTCTTGATGCCTGTTTCTTAGTATGGCATTTGCGTTTATACTATTTTTGTCTGGCAGTTTA
Organism: Rhizonema sp. NSF051; assembly: GCA_029379265.1. Taxonomy (GTDB): domain Bacteria; phylum Cyanobacteriota; class Cyanobacteriia; order Cyanobacteriales; family Nostocaceae; genus Rhizonema. The sequence continues at coordinate 10,078 of JAQYWN010000184.1, read as the reverse complement.
ACTTTTTGAACTTTCAAGTAAAGGAAGAAAAATTTAGTTGCTGTCCTTTAGACAATTTTATATTACAGCGATTTTCAGATGTATAGACCACAGTCTTGGAGTGGGTAAGGGTTTGATCCAGATAATATCTGGGTACATCCAAGATGATCTAAAACCTGCCCTTACACGAGTTATGTAGTCCATCAAGAGTGAAAACTGCTATAACGACACGTACATTCTTTTGAAGAGCGATCGCCTGCTTTTAGTTTAAACTCCAGTCGTTAGACAAGCCTTTCGGCGGTAAATACCAGGTGCAATACCTGCCCATCTTTTAAAAGCTTTGCTGAATGCAACTTCCGATGCATAACCCACGTGTTCGGCAATATCTCGAATTCCCACCTGGCTATCTTGCAATAAGTTTGCTGCCTTAACCATACGCCAACTTGTCAGATATTGCATCGGTGGCTCACCGACTAAGCGAGTAAAGCGTTCAGCAAAGGCAGAACGAGACATGGGAATTTGTTCAGCTAGTGAAGCAACCGTCCAAGAACGGTTGGGATAATGATGCATTAGCGACAGGGCAATGCCAATTTCAATGTCTGTCAAAGCGCCTAGCCAATATCCTTGATCAACTGGCAATTCTGCAATATAAGCTCGAACGGCTTGAATAAATAGCACGTCAGCTAAACGTGAAAGCACGCATTGACAGCCCAGTTGGTTAATTGCAATTTCAGCAGCAATAAACTGTAACGTTGTTTCTAACCAGGGTACAAGTCGCCCTGCTTCATTTTTGATATGAATGAGTGGTGGTAGGGCTGACAATAGTGGGTTACGGTTGCGATCGCCCCGAAACTTGAACGTTCCCGATACCAGTTGAGTGAGTGAGCCATTACCACCAAAGGCAATTCGTTTATAACCTGGATCGGGTTTAGCAGCTATGATTTCTTTAAGCTCAACAATGGGACTTGCGGGATCGTCGCAAATCACATGTTCCTGACTCTGGAGTAGTATAACCAAATCTCCAGTTCCTAGAGGGATGTGTTGAGATTGCTCCTGGAGCAATAACCAGCATTGTCCCTGCATCACCACATGAATGCTTGCTTCGTCCTCTTCATCATTTGGGATACGAATGCTCCAAGGAGAGGTGAAGTGAGCAGTACCCAGGATCGTACTTTGCAGATGAATTGTTTGCAGGATATCGGTCAAGGCATCAGGAAGCAGCATCGGTTCGTCTGGACGATTGGCTAAAAAATAGGGACACTTAAGCATTTACCATCCACAATCCTACCAGCTATCCTACAAATCGTTGGCTTGCTAATTGAAAAGGAAGCAACAGCAATGAAATTTTCTCACACCAGTCTGTTTGTTAAAGATGTTCTTCAAGCAGTTGCTTTTTATGAGAAAGCATTTGGTATGAAGAAACGCTTTATTCATGAAAGTGGGCAATTTGCTGAGATGCAAATGGGTGAAGCTGTTCTCCATTTTGCTGCCAGTGAACCTGTCAAAGCGAATCTTCCCCAAGGGTTCCAAGAGAACAATCTGTCAAATAAACCAGCAGGAATTGAGTGTTGTTTTGAAACCGATGATGTTGCAACAGCCTTTTCAACGGCGGTAGAAGCAGGTGCTACAGCTTATGCACCAAGCCAAAGTTAGACCTTGGGGGCAGACAGTAGCTTACGTTCGTGATTTGGATGGAATTCTGATTGAGATTGGTAACTCATCATGGTAGCAGTATAGCCAGAACTGTCTGAAAGCCTGTGTCCAAGCTGGATTTATTCCTTCAAGCCCAGTCCTTAAAACGCAACATCCGCAGCAATTTCCCGCCAGCGAGTAGCCACATCCTCCCCAGTAGACACCTCAACAGCGGCAAGGTTTAATGGATATCCATAGATGCACGGAGCACATCCGTATCGCTTCACTTTCACTACCCAGAGACTGCGGGTGTCTTTCGTTGGTTATCACAGGATGCTTGCACTTCTACAATAACTTTTCACAAAACGTTACAAAACGCCTGATAAGGATGGGATGAGCGATAGCCGCGTTTATCTTACAGGACAACTAGTAGGAGTGTTCACAGAGGCAGCGTTGGCAGCAGAAGAAATGAGCATTACTTCACCTTTATCATTTAATACCCAGCCAGTCGCAGGTATAATTGCTATTGGTTGGGGTTTGGGTTTTGAAGCGTGTGTTTTGTGTTGATGCTGCTCCGTAGTGACTGGTAGGCGAGTGTCTGACCATACTACATCACTTGTCAGGGGTTCATCGGGGTTTTGAGGTAAGCCGCCGCGTCCAGTGACGGTAAATTGACTACCATTTGCTGTGCCATTAAAGTTAGCACAGTTAGAGTTAACTAGCCTTGGAGCAACTTCGGTAATTGTGGGTAGGGTAACCAAACCACGACTAGGGTCAACTTCGGGAGTGTTAAGATTGACCTGACCGTTTAAATTAGGATTTGTTTGGGAAATGGCGGTGATGCTACTTGGAAGGCTTTGAAAGTCGAGTTGAGTTAAGTCGTTCGTTTTCAATAATCTAGCCAAATCTTCTCGGCTAAGCACCTTCAAACCATAAATACCAGTAGCGTTGATTGTAACTCTGCCACCAGACCCTTTAAATGCATTGGCGGTGATGTCGCTATTTTCATTTGGTACGGAGACGATGAAGCCGTTAGGTGTGTTGATCATAATGTTGCCGCCGTTACCTCCACCTTCAGCAGTGCCTGCGGTAGTAGAGATAAGAGCGCCACGACGCAGAAGGAGTAAATTACTTTGTAAGTTGATGTTACCACCGTTACCTGATGTAGATTCGGCGTTGAGTGTCCCCCTGTTGTCTAAACGAATTTGGGGTGCGTTCACTTCAATATCTCCTGCACTTCCTGAACCAGAAGAGCGAACAAACAAGCCACTAGCCGCTTCAACATTTGATAGGTTTCCGCCTAATATATTGTCGCCAGATGAATTAAACACCTTACGTCGAGTCTCGACAGTAGGATCGTTGCCATTAACATTCACCCAGTCGGTAGCATGGATCTGAATGTTACCTGCACTTCCGCTACCTGAGCTGGTGCTAACCAACTCACCACCATTCATAGCCTCAAAGGTCTTAGAATTAATCGCGATGCTGCCAGCATTTCCATTAGTTGTAGTTCTCACATCTATAACTGCTCCATCTGATAGGCGAAAGGCATTAGTATCAATGGTGATGCTACCACCACTACCAGTGGCTATGTTTAACGTATCCGAATATATTCCAGTAGAGAGGCCATTCATCGGATTTCTTCCAGAAAGGTTCACAGACTCAGTTGCTTTGATCCAAATTGCACTAGCATTCCCCGATGAGTTGTAGGTACTACTTGTCAGTAGGGAGCCATCAGTGAGGGATAGTGAGCGAGTTGTGAAGAACGCATTTCCAGCATTTCCTTGTCCCGTAGTACTGAGTGTGAGTTGGGAGCCATTGGTGAGGGATAGTGAATGAGTTGTGAGAAACGCGTTGCCTGCATTTCCCTGTCCTGCAGTACTGAGAACGATGAGAGAGCCATTGGCAAGGGAAATATCTCCACTTGTAATGCTGACATCTCCACCCAAACCTGTTGCTGTCTGGTTCGCACTCGTCAAAATCCGACCATTATTGAACCAGACGTGATTACGTGCATCTATTGTCACATCGCCTGCATCTCCCATTCCTGAGGTACTGGTATTCAGTTGAGCGCCATTGGAGATTGAGAGTGTTCCACTTGTAATGCTAATACCTCCATTGTTTCCTATGCTATTTATTGAGTTAAAGGTGTTAATACCACTTCGCATCTCCTCACTTTGCATCCCATCCAAGGAAACGCTATCTTTTGCATTGATCGTCACACTACCTGCCTTACCCTGTCCAATGCTAAAAGCAGACACTTGAGCGCCATTGGTAAGTGAAAGCGTTCCAGTATTAATATTGATATTTCCAGCATCTCCTGTGCTTTGCGGTAGCGCCACGTTTACAATACCACTTGCCAAACCACGACGAGCGCCATCAAACTCAAGATGATCCCGAGCATTGATATTCACATTGCCTGCATTTCCTTGTCCAAAAGTAAAAGTATTAACTTCACTGGTATTCATAATTGAGAGCGAGCCAGTGGTAATATTGATATCACTACCATGATCTGTGGCATTACTCGAAACACGACTTTCAATCTGGCTTGATTGTCTGAGTGTGATTGTCTCTGTAGCATTGATAGTAATATCTCCCACCCTCAAGTTAGGTGTGTTGGAAGACGGACCAATATCAGCCGTTAGGTTGCTGTGTTGCAAATCTAGATTACGAGCATTAATAGCGATACTGCCGCTACCATTACCACTGACATCTACATTGGACAAATTCTTGAGAGACACAGAAGCACGCTCTACACCATTGGGAAAACTCAAACTATGATCACTATTTATGCCCACCGTTCCTGCTGCCGTCAAACTACCTAACTCTACAAGCCCCTCTGATGCCTGCAATACACCACCATCTAAACTGACATTACCACCGACTAAGGCTAAAGTTTTTCCTGTATCCACTGCAAGAGTTGGGTTTTCAGGACTAGATACACCATCTAGTACTTGAGGTTGACCAAAACCCTTTACTGTAATACTTCCCGGATTATCCCCAAATCTCAATCCAGTGGGAATATTTACGGTTAACAGTGGTGGTGCTTGAGGATTGGTGGCGCTAAACTCAAAGCCATTGTTAAATATGAGACTGCTGGCTGTACTTGCTAAAAATGAACCACCGATATTTAACCGCGCATTGGGACTAAAAACGATTCCCCACGGATTAATTAAAAATAAGTTGGCATTACCGTTAGCGCGAATCAACCCATCAATATTCGATATTGACCCACCCGTCACCCGACTAATAACATTCTGAATATCCAACCCATTGTTAAATGAAGCTATGCTGCCAGTTGGAACAGAAAACTGTTGGAAACTATGAAACAAATTACGTCCAGCTTGCGTTCCCCCAGTAATATTGAAGACACCGCCATTGATTGTGACACTGGAATTATTAGGTATAGTCCTATCAGGTGTAATTTGGGCAGTTGCACAACTTGCTCCTAATACATAAGCACCACCAAGAACAGTTCCAAATAACTTATGCCCAATATCGCCCATCGTTGACATTGCAGTCTCCTTTAACAATTCTCTAAACGTAGAAATACTTTTGAGTAAATCATTATTCAGGTATCATTCGTCCAAAATTCCTGTAACGTTCTTCATCTTGTTAACAAAACTTTACTAACTGTAGTCTTGAGGACAGTTTTATAAAGAAATGGCAGTGCGGCTGTCCTATGAGGTATAAGTGATGCCTGAGAACATGCCCAACGGGAAAGGAGTCGCCTAGTAGCGGGAAACCCTCCTGTAGCCCTGCCTTACCAAATTCGAGCGTCTACGCCATATAGCATGAGTGGTGTACGCAGGCTTGTAGCGGGACACTTTCGGTCATAAATTAGGGGCGTGAGTCCAACTGTGCAAAGTTTTACCCATGACTTGATAATAGAAGTTCAAGAGCGATCGCTCGTAGTAAAACAAGAGGAAAATGTCAGTTGAGGCGCATAGATGTTTAGACATACTGACTCGCACTTCCTCACTTACGGTGTGAATTACACAGGGATAGTTGTTTACCTTACAGGACAACCAGTGGGAGTATTCAAGGTGGTGGCGTTAGCAGCAGAGCATTGAGTTCAGATTTATCAACCGTAGTAGCGGTTTTAGCACGGAGTAAAAATTTATCCTCACCTCGTACTTCCATTCCCACAATCCGCAGTTCTGCTTCTGGGTGGTTCTCAGCTAGTTGTTTGAATGAGATAGCGATCGCTCTTGGGTCAACGCCTTGGTTATGGTAAAGGTCGAGGGTATCGACAATTGGCTTGATAAAATAAGCAAAGTCACCATCAGCAAAAGTTTCGTCCCAATTGTCTGGCTTGCGGCGCGGATTGGGATCCTCAGAAGTAAGCGATCGCATGAAGATGGAAGTTGGTCCCTGAGTGAAATCGACTGAAACCGGAACATGCTGTGTTAGAATGCCGCTTTTACTTTAGCCTTTGCTCACAATCCCTCTAAACACCTGTAATTTTAAATGCTGCCCAATAGTAAGGGTGATTGTAAGGCTTTTTATCTACTGGTAACTGACAACTGCGATAAAGTTCTGTGGCTAAATGTGCCTTAACTCTTAATCTTTCTTTTGGCAAATTGTTCAATAAATCTTCATACCAGGTTCTTAATTCACCAGCCGTCAAGTTTTTCAGCCATTCTGTGACTTGTGATAAAGCGGTGACAGGTGATTCATTTCGCTGGATGTGCCGATAAAATTCGATCGCCACCAAAGTACTGGCTGCTGATTCTATACTCCACAAGGTACTCACAACATGGGGAACCCCCTGAAAGAGAAAACCATTAGCTAAACCGACATACTCGGTGGTAATAGTTTGACTGCTGATGATGCGATCATAAGTTGAGAGCGTCACAAGATTGTAACTGGAGATTGACTTCGTGAAAATTTCTTCTAGAGTCAGTTCATCATCATTTGCTAATAGCAACGCCGATTTTTGAGGAGAATTCAAGTTATCACTTTCATAACCGTAAAAATGAAATATATTGTAATCATCAGCTAAGGCACTTTCTACCATAATTTTAGTAGCTTGCGCGCCTAAAATGCGTTTAGCATTGTCGAACACTAAGCTCATAGCTTCAGATTCAAGTTTGGCGAACTTCCGTGCGGGGTAACCGTTGCTGTTAGGATGTTCAACACTCAGTAATCTAAAGTCTGTGGGTTTCACTGTCGGGAATCTTAAATTCAGTCCTGTTTGAATGCTGGGCAGATAAGTAATTGTGAAATTATCCACTCTTTCCTTCTCCCAAACTTCATTTACATCAGAATCAGCAAGAGAACTTCTCTGTTTTTGAAAGTGGGGATAGAAAAGTGCATGGAGAGGTAATTTGTGCAAGCTAAGGTGGGGAATTAAAATTAGTTGAGTAATATCTTCGAGTTCCTGCACAATTGTCGGAATATTTAAGATATTTTTTAGCTCTAACAACCTATTTTCCATATCAACTTGCCAAGAATGGTTGCCCTTGTTCTGCTGATTGTTAGCTTGGCTGCAATACTGCTGATATTGTTGATTCCAATCCTCCAGCCAATCTTCAAATTCCACTAACTTGGCTACTGCTTCGGGTACAGGTAATTCCTCTATTTCTGCAACATTTAAGACAGGTGTAAAGACTGGAATCGGCTCTGGGGAATTATGTTTGAGGATGAAGGTGCGTAAAGTGCAAGGGCTGATGTGCCAATAAATAATCGCAGTGGTGGGATTGAGCAGTTGTTTCATCGAGTCATAATTCGGTGAAGCAATTTCTTCTTGCCACCCAGAAAGAAGCCAAGCAAAACAAGCATTTTTACTGTGTTCAGCAATTTCTAAAGCTTCTACTATCTCCCCATTCTGCACACATATATCAACAGTTAACCGATCAAAACAGGTATTATTCAAAGCTAACTGTTTTTTGCTTTCATCAGAACGAGTTGGTTCATTGAAAAAATTTAGTAATAAATCTGTGGCGTATTGTTGTAATTCTTGTGCTTGAGCAGTTTCACCCAAACTTACACAGGTTTTGATCAGGTTTTGCAGAACTTCTAGATGTAATGATGGAATTTCAACTGTAAGGGCAGCGCTCGCTGTCTGGTACTCAAATAAAGCTTGATACCAATAATTGCGAGGGGTAGAATGTCTTTTGCCTATCTCGTAATAAGTATTGGCGATCGCCACATGCAATCTTCCCCAACCTTCAGGATCGGTGTCTTGAAAAACGTATTTCAACCCTTCGGAGTAGCTTGCCAGTCTCCCATCATAACCACGTTCGTTCAAGGCTGAATTAGTCCCACCCATGGGACTGTAAAAACTGATGAAATTATCTGTTGACTTTCCGGCAGCAGTCCCTCGAGCAATCCAAGCTTCGCAGTAGTCGGGTTTGATTTGTAAAGCACTGTCATAAGAGGCGATCGCTTCTTCAAATCTTTTTGAATAAAACAGTGCAACACCCCGATTGTACCAAGCCAAATAGAAATCGGGGTTGATTTCTAAAGCTTTATTATAGTTCGCGATGGCATCTTCACGACGCTCCAAATTTTCTAAAGCGACGGCACTGTTAAACCAAGCAAGATAAAGATCGGGTTTTAACGAGAGTGCTTTTTCCCAAGACGAGATTGCTTCCAACCAACGTTTTACTCTAGCCAGCACAACACCTTGATCAATCCAAATTTCGGCAATATTGGGGTTGATTTGTATTGCTCGTTCGTAGTTTGTCAGTGCAACGGAAGTCTGTCCCAATCTATCCAGCATACTGCCGAAAGCATACCAAACTTCATAAAAGTCGGGGTTAACTTGTATTGCCTGCTGATAGCTTGCGATCGCTTCTTCATATTCTCCTAATCTAGAAAATTCTATACCCCTGTTGTACCAAGCTAAATAAAAGTCGGGTTGAATTTCCAGCGCTGTCTCAAACGAGGTAATTGCATCATTTGTTTGCCCAATTTCAGAGAGTGCTATCCCTCGGTGATACCAGTTTTCCACATCTTGTGGTTGTAAAAGCAGTGCTTGATCGAAACTGGCAATTGCCAATACAGCTGAGCCTAATTTTAGGAGTGATAAACCCCGGCTAAACCAAGCTTCGTGGTAATCCTGCTTGATTTCTATCGCTCGCTCGAAGCAGGCAATCGCATCTTCAAAGCCTCCTAACGCCGCAACTGCTCCACCTCGGTTATACCAAGCTTTATAAAAGTCGGGTTTAATCTCAATAGCTTGGTCGTAAGATGCGATCGCAAGAGGAAACTTTTCCAAGTAAAATAGTATCAAGCCCCGGTTGAACCAATATTCACAGGCGTCGGGTTTGATTTCTATCGCTTTGTCATAAGAGGCGATCGCCTGCAATAAATTACCATTCCTAGCTTGCTGAAGCCCTTGATAAAATAATGCTTGTGCGTCTTCTAGAGGTGCTCTTGAGCGCTCTTCATGGGTTAGAACAATAGTAGCACTTTGCAAATCCAGATTTATTGAATTTGTGGGTGTGGTAACTTTCTCCGAGGATTGCCCGTTTTCTACACTCAGCCCACCCCCTTCATAGACAGATGCTAGTTCGATTACAGGTGTTGTTGTGTCACTATCTTGTCCATCAAAATCCCAGAGCCATTCGTCATCGGCATAACTTATCTGCTCTAAGTTCTCTACACGGGTTATCTTCTCAACATATTGCTGATTCTCCTTCTGATTGGATTCGCCTAAGTTTCTCGTCAATACAGCTATGCCAATTTCATAGGCGAGCTCTCCAATCGAACCAATATTCAGTTCTCCAAGCTGCACCATCCGCGTTGCTAATTGATTGTTTGGCGCAGACGACATCAGCAATCTTTCTCCAAAGTCGAGCAACCAATCAATCCAGCGCTGATTGCTAATACGATTTTGCATGCGTTCTAGAAACTTAACCGCCCACTGCTGTCCTCGGGCTTGATGCACGCCTTCCAACAGTTCGATAAATAAAAATTCCAGATCTGCATTTGTCAGTTCGGGTGGTGATACGAACTTCTGTTTGTCAGCAAGGTTTGGAGATCGAATTGGCTTTTGATCAAATTGATACCTCAAAAACTTGATAAGCCACTGCACAAATCGCTTGAGCATCTCTGGAAGTCTGGGATGTTGTTCGTATAGCTTTTAGGATTTTAGCGATCAATGTGTTAATTCAGATAGTGTCTAGCAAAAAATCAATAGATTTACAGAGAATAAATAAGTCACTTGAACAAAAAGGAGCTTCACCGATGGGCAGGCGTTTTTTACAAAGATGTAAATTTTTCTACTGATCTATGAATACTAAAAAGCTCCCACAATATAACATTCATTCTTAAGTTCTACCATTCCCCCAAATTTCCCATCCTAATTCTGGCTCAAGTCGAGGAAAAAACCTGGGATACCCATGAGCAAGAGCGATTTCTTCAGTGGGGATGTATTCAGCCATGAAAAACATTTGTCACGAATGAGGGATTGTTGCTAACAGTCTTATAACACTCATATATATACACTATATATGAG
>JAQYWN010000016.1 GCA_029379265.1 Rhizonema sp. NSF051 | reverse complement strand
ATACAAACCTTAATTATAGGATTTTTATGCCTATTATTGAGCATAGGTTACGCACAATTTTATCCAGGTTACAGTGAAGCGGAATTACCTCCAAAATACACTGGATTAGCTCCCAATTCTCCCTTCGGTTTAGATTTTGGTTACAGCGATCCAAAATTTATAGGTCCAGTCTCTCAAGATTTGGGAATAAAATGGATTCGGGGAATCCAAGTTGAATTTGATTCGTGGGATGGAAATCCTCAAACACTTAGAGATAGGATAAATACCATAAAAAGTTATGGCTTATCTTCATTACAAACTCTTTTTTATCCACAAGATTGGAAAGAGGGCAAATTAGGTCCGCCAAAAAATGGCGATGCTTACGTACAAAAAGCTTATGACTGGGTAGCAGCTACTCATGATTTAATGCCTTATTACGAGCATTGGAATGAACCTTGGGTTGATGAGTGGGCATGGAACGGTGGTACTGCTGAAGAATATAGGGAGATCATTAAACGAATTTGGAACAAGGTGAAGCCTAAGTTTCCAAATGTTTATTTAATTGGTGGAGGTTCTCTAGCTTACAACAGGGATATCATGTATGCGAAGGGAAATGACATCGGATATGTGGATGGATCTGTAAACCATGCTTATGCTTTCCCAAGCCCGAATACCTTCCATGCTACATTAATGCAATTAACATTAGATAAGAAATTTTCTAAAACCCAAGGTAAGGCAGGCGCTTGGCAAACAGAGTTTGGAACATATCGTGAGATGTTCTCCTCAGATAAAGATATATGGGTAGCTCGTACAATCCCCTCCAGTTTCCTACTTCATATGTTAGCAGGTCATTATGCTCAAAGACCAGTAAGAGCTTTTTGGTTTAACTGGAGTGGACATGGAATGCACGATATTAAAGATAATGAAGCTGCAAAAGATGCATATAGAACTATGACTCGGGTATTGGAAGGAACCGAAATAGTGGATGATGTATTTCCGCAATCAAAATCAATGTGGGGAATTGTTTTCAAGAACAATTATTCAGCAGATAATCGTGCCAGAGCAGCAGTATTTGTGAATGGACCATTTTATGGTGATCTAGGTAATCCTTGGACTCCAGATGGAGGGAGTCAAGCTAAAGGTAAAGTACCTTCTGACGAGTATTCCGGTACTATGTCTATCAATGGCTCGGGCATTCAAGTCTACGATTATAAAGGAAATAGAATAAAGAATTTGAGTAATATTCCTTTAACACCAGTAGAAGTTGTATATATACTCGCTGATATGCCAGCTTCACAGTTAAAGCAAATATTAAAGAATACTGATTTCAAATTAAAAACAGAAATAAAAGTCACCGCATTATCTTTGTCAGGACCTGTTATTAAAGGTAGGACAATTGACGTAAAATTAGAGAATGTCGTCAATAAACCTCGAAGCGGAACTTTACAAATAACTCCTCCAAATGGATGGACGTTATCAACGAATAGTAGAGAATTTAAAAATATACAACCTGGCGAACAGAGAATATTAAGCTTTCCAATCAACTCCGGGACAAATAGTGATAATAATAATTATAATCTGAGTTACTCCTTATCAATCAATGGAAAATCATCACCTCAAACTGGTTCCTGGAAAATTCAATCGGCGTATGCTCCCAAGAAAACGATTAACGTAGATGGGAATTTGAATGACTGGTCTGATATCATGGCGACAACTATGGGTGAAGGGACATATAACTTTAAACTGGCGTGGGATGCTAATAACTTATATTTTGCAGGAGTTGTCGCTGACGATCGCCACGAACCATTTCCGCCATTTAATCCCAGCTATGAATGGTTCCGAAAAAATAGAGTTGATGGTGCTAAAGGTGATGATAATAAAGATGGATTATTTATTAATATAGATTGTACAAAAAATAATCCTGATGACTTGCTGAAAGGTCATCTTCTTTATGAAAAAGCTTTGGCAGCAGATGTAGACTATGAATTTTTTGCAACTTACAGTACAGGAAACAACAGTGAGTTGTGGAGATATCGTGCGCCAGGGACAAATCATCAAGGGTATTATCCAACCAATGCAACTCTGAGTCCGCATCTGATGAAAATGAATGCCAGTCCATCAGGTGGAGCAGAAGGTAAGATACAGTTTTCTCGTTCTGGTAATCAGACAATTTATGAGGGAGCCATCTCTTTAAGTGCAATCCCTGAATTAAAGTCAGAGTTAAGTAATTTGAGTCCCGGAAATTATTATTACCCTAACTTGGCATGGCGGGTAAATGGTGGAAATAAAGGTAAAAAATTCTGGACGATAGAATCAGGACAATGGGAAGAAGGAGGCTATGGCTTTGTGCCACAATGGTTATCAGGTGGTTTGGCAAACGGCGGACGCGTCATCAGTCGTTGGGCTTTTGTTAATGGAGATGGAAGTACATTACCCAAGGCTAAGTAAGTCGGCGATAAAAAACATAATTATGTAGAGAAAAATAAAGTTAATAAAATTAGCTCTTAGTAAGCGCTCTTGAGATCTGAAGCGCTTACTAAAAACTTTCATTTATTTATGCCGACTTATACCAAGAGCGAAAAAAGAATGCGACAGATACCATGTAAGGGCGTTAGCGCAGCGTTAGCGAGTCTTCTCCCAAGGGGAGACGCCAAAGGCGAACGAGCGTCACGGCTGTTCGCCTTTACGATGGGTTCATGTGTTGCAAACATTTTTGAAATTGGTATTACTTAATTCATTTTAAGTTAAATGATTCGTGAAGACACAGATCAATGAGAATTACTATAGCTATCACAATCAAATGTTTGTGTTTGCATTGCTCAAACACAAAAGAACTATAAAGCACTATACCTCTTCTGAACAACAGACATAATCAAGCATAAGAGCGATGCCTGCGGCGGGCTACGCCTACGCATTCCCCTTATTATCATTTAACTCTCATTATTGCGAAAGTCTTTCACGATAAGGGTTCTAGATTATTCTATATCGATAGTTATAAAAGAGGATTAAGTGCTTATTAGGCACACTCTACTACTTCATGGATTGTAGCATTTCAAATACCAGCAAGTCAACTGTCTTTAGGTGGTTTTTATTCAACGTTCATAAGTTATAATTTCTTTCAAAGTAGTATTTCTACTTAAAAAAAATAATTTTCCCTCTTAATGAATTGGCTCCCGCTCTCGAGCGAGATAGTTTTTACTACTTGTCTAAAAAATTAAGAAACTCCTTGATTTGGGTCACTTCAGCAAGGAGTTACAAATCAACATTTGCCTAATCGTGAAGAAATAGTCAGTGACTTTAATCACTATTTCTTCACGATTTGCTTCTCAACCACAGTCATTAAAGTATGACCGAGGACTATGATGCTTCGTACATTCACAACTTTTGTCATTACTGTACTTCTTTGTTTATTTTCATCACTTGGATACCTTCCGCAAGCTCATAGTAAATCAGCTTCAGCTTGGGAACCAAGCATTGCCTATCATTGGATTGATATAGCAATCACAGCTACCGCCCATGATGTCAAGCGCTATGGGGCTAGACCAACAGTCGGTTCCCGTTCCGTAGCTATCCCAGCAACTTCGATGTTTGACGCTTGGGCTGCATACGATGACAAAGCCGTTGGAACCCGCTTTGGAGGAGCGCTTCGTCGTCCGCAATCCGAGAGATCTGCTGCAAATAAACGCAAGGCGATAAGCTATGCCGCTTATCGTACTTTGCTTGATGTGTATCCAGATGAAGCGGCGTATTTTACTAAACAGATGCTTGAACTTGGATTTGATCCAAAAGATTCATCTACCAACAAGGCTACTCCGCAAGGGATTGGGAATACAGTGGCAGCAGCTTTGATTGAATACCGTCACCACGACGGAGCTAATCAACTTGGGGATGAGGTTGGTTCGAGTGGAAAGCCTTACTCTGACTATACTTTTTATCAAGCCGTCAATACAATAGACAAAATCAATGATCCAGACCACTGGCAACCCATCGCTTTTTCTGATGGTAAAGGTGGAACTAAAACATTGGGTTTTCTCACTCCCCACTGGTATCGAGTTAAGCCTTTTGCTCTGTTGCGATCTGACCAGTTTCGTCCGCCTCCACCGCCATTAGTCGGTTCTGATCAACTGCTTAGTGAAGTCGAAGAAGTGATAAAATTCAATGCAAACCTGACTCCTGAGCAGAAAGCATTGGTAGAGTTTATGCGGGATGGTCCCTCTTCAACTGGTCAATCTGGTCACTGGATGAAGTTTGCACAAGATGTTTCTCGACGCGACAAGCATGATCTCGATCAGGATGTAAAAATGTTTTTTGCTGTATCGAATGTAGCCATGGATGCTTTCATCGCAGCTTGGGATGCAAAACGTGAATATGACTCTTCCCGCCCCTGGACTCTAATTCATTATTATTTTAAGGGGCAACAAATTGAAGGTTGGGGCGGAGTAGGCAAAGGAACCATGAAGATGCTTGGTGAACAGTGGCACCCGTATTCGCCGACTGCCTTCATCACACCGCCTTTTCCTGGTTATGTATCAGGTCATAGTACGGTAAGCGCTGCCTGTGCAGAGATGCTTAGGCTTTTTAAAGGCAGTGATACTTTTAACGAATCAGCAGCAGTTAAAGCTGGTGCGCTAACCGAGCCAGGCTTCGAGTCCCTAGTCATGCTTAAATTTCCAACTTTCACGTTTGCAGCAGATGCTGCAGGCATTTCTCGCCTGTATGGTGGCTATCATACTCATTCAGATAATATCGAAGGCTTGAAACTTGGTCGTGAAGTGGCTCAATTTGTGTGGCCAAAAGTGCTTAAACACATTAATGGCACTTCGGGGTGAGATGTTGTAAATGTCCAGGTTCTTTTATTATTAATAAAAGAACCCATCCCCGCCTGCGGAGATGAGAATTTGAATGACTGGTTAATATCATGGCAACAAGTATGGCTAAACCATTCGAGTTGATTCATAGCTGATTTATACCTCTATACATCAAACATGTTTCCATTCTTTTTCTCTCCTGATTTACGCAGTTGATTTTTCATAATTCTCAGCAGTTGTTGTTTCTAATCCTGAAATGGAATACATATCTGGCTCAAACGTTCCCTGCATCGTTAGTACCATCGTTTGGATTAACGCTTTTGCTTTGAGTAGCGTTTCCTGAAACTCCATCTCAGGATTAGAAAGCGCGATAATTCCGCCACCGATACCAATGGAGGTTTGATGAGGAGTCAAAACAGCAGTCCGAATGACAATATTCAAATCAGCTGAACCATTCAAACCCAAAAAGCCGATAGCTCCGGAATACACCCCTCGCGCCCCTTGTTCTAAGCGATCAATAATTTGCATGGTGCGGATTTTGGGTGCACCAGTCATCGATCCCCCTGGAAATGATGCCTGAATGCAATCCACCGCTTGTAAGTCGGATCGCAACTGCCCCCGTACCGTTGTCACTAACTGATGTACTGTTGCATAGGTTTCTACATCCATTAATTTTGGTACGTGGACACTACCAACTTCACAGACTCGGCCCAAATCATTGCGTAACAAATCCACAATCATCAGATTTTCAGCGCGATCTTTTTCACTGTTACGTAACTGTTCCCGTAGGACAAAATCTTCTTCTGAGGTTTTTCCTCGCGGTAGCGTTCCTTTTATGGGCTTAGTTTCTACCCGCTTTTGTCGATCAATCTTTAGAAACCTTTCTGGAGATGAGCAGGCGATCGCAAAATCACCAAAGCGCAAAAATGCAGAGTAGGGAGCAGGATTGATGTGACGTAATGTGCGATAGAATGTCAATGAATCAGGAGTCGCATGGGTGTAGAGCTGATTCGTCAGGCAAACTTGATAGGTTTCTCCTTGTTGAATTTCGTCCAAGCATCGATGAATATCTTGGATATAAATCTGGTAAGCGCGATGCAAATGGAACTTAATTGGCTCTTGATTTCCCTGAGGTACAATCTTTGGCAGAGGAGCAAGAGCTTCGAGTTGTTGTTGAATCGTCTCAAACCAAGTTGTAACCTCTTGTGTTTGTCCTTTTTTGACCAGTTGCAGCAAATAAAGACACTGTTCTTGATGATCGATAGCAATCATGCGATCGGCAAGTAAGAAAATAGCATCCGGTAAGGGAGAAGAATGTACTAATTGCGATCCGCACTCTGCCTTAAGTTCATAACCAAAATAGCCAACAAACCCACAGTTGAAATCAAAAGGTAGATTATCCGATTGACAACACCGATAGTCTATTTCCCGCTGTAGATATTTAAAAATACTTTCACTGCGACGGATCACGGTATTTGATTGTGCGATCGTGAGTTCTTGATTTTTAGTATAATAACGTACTAGTACACTGTTTACCCCACTCCCATCGCCCATAAACGAAAAACGAGATAAACCAGGTTCTACACGGCTACTATCTAACCAAAAGGCATTTGGTGCATCCCGAAACATCTGTACAAATATTTGTTCTGTATCTGGGCAGATATCTAACTTACGCGTATACAGTTCAAACTTTTCGGACTGTTTTTGGTCAAGATGATTTGTAGCATAATTAACAGATCCATATCCTGTAAAATACCGCTTTGCTGAACTTCTTGACAGTTTCTTCTTAAATTGTCGGGTTATATCTCTAAAGTTTTCGAGCAATTTTTGCCCATATTCTGTGCAGATAGACTCTGGGTGAAACTGCACACCCCAAAAAGGTAAATACCGATGACGCAATCCCATCACCAATCCTGTTTCAGTCCAAGCAATCTTTTCTAAACACTCAGGCAGTTCATCAGCAACTAACAAAGAGTGATAACGCACCACTGAAAATTGATTGGGAATGCCTTGAAACAATTCAGAACCATTGTGAAAAATTTTACTGAGTCTCCCGTGTCGAACTTCCGGGGCATGAATTACTCTACCACCATGTAAGTAGCCAAGTCCTTGATGTCCCAGACAAACTCCCAGCAAGGGCATATTCACATTTTCAATTATTTGTCGGCAAACTCCAAAATCTGCCGACCTCTCTGGACGACCAGGTCCTGGAGAAATTACAATATTGTCAAATGCAATCTTTTTGATTTCATCCCAGTTAATTTGATCATTGAGAATGACTAGAGGCAGTTCTCCATTTACCTCCCCAATCATTTGGTACAGATTAAAGGTATAAGAATCATAGTTATCAATAATTAATGTTCGCATGAAAATTTATGAGGGCGCGATTTCACTGACTGAAGACGGCAACCTTTTTGCCACTGACTCAAACCAAGGAGGTACTCAAGGTGTACCAAGAGCCGTTCAATCATTTCCCGACAATCGCTTCACTAGTGCATAAGGGGTTTGGCAGTGTATTGAAAGGGAAAATTTTACTGCCAAGTCATTCGATTTCAACTTTCCCAATCCGCAAAGTACACTGTCCGTCACGACTGTTCGAGTCAATTATAATGCAACATTTAATCTGCAGACTCAAACTTTAGAAGGGACTGGCGAGATTTATACTTTCAACCTAACCGACAATCCTTTAGAAGATAATATTCTAGTGGGTGAAGGTGAGCCTTGCACACTCACCTTTACAGGACAGAGCGTCACTATTGGCAACTAAACTTAGGGTTCCGCCGCCTGTTTGTGTTCAGGAACTTTAGATCCCCGACTTCTTAAAGAAGTCGGGGATCTCGGTAATTTCAATCAATCCAAAATTCCTACAGTTGTTTCACTTCAGAAACCAACTTTGCCACCATATCTTTAGCGCCACCAAAGAGCATTGTTGTTTTATTCTTGTAGAACAAATCATTATCTACACCAGCAAAGCCTGTACTCATCCCGCGTTTAATCACAATTGTCTGCTTTGCCTTATCTACTTCCAGAATAGGCATCCCGTAAATTGGACTATTCGTATCGCTCCGGGCTGCTGGATTGACGACATCATTTGCCCCAATCACCAGTGCGACATCTGTCTGATCGAATTGGGGATTGATATCGTCCATGTCGTGAAGCTGTTCGTAAGGCACATTTGCCTCTGCCAACAACACATTCATATGTCCCGGCATTCTCCCTGCAACTGGGTGAATGGCATATTTCACTTCAACACCCATACGTTCGAGAATATCTGCCAACTCGCGGATACTATGCTGTGCCTGTGCAACCGCCATCCCGTAACCAGGAACAATCACTACAGAACGAGCATAACCCAACATCATCGCGCCTTCTTCAGGATCGATGCTGCGGACACTCTTATCGGTTGTTCCTGTAGCTCCACCCGTAGCACCAGATGTATTACCCGTACCAAAAGCACTGAACAGTACACTAACGAGGGAACGGTTCATTGCCTTACACATAATTTGGGTAAGGATTATACCCGATGCTCCCACCAATGCCCCGGCGATGATTAACATATTGTTCATCACCACAAATCCAGCAGCCGACGCAGCTAATCCTGAATATGAGTTCAATAGTGAAATAACGACAGGCATATCGCCGCCGCCGATGGGGATGACAAACATCACACCCAACACCAAAGAGACAATAACGACTCCTAAAAATACGGCAAGGTTATGTGGTTCAACTAAAAGATAGGCGCTACCACCCAAATATGCAATCAGGAGTAAGAAGTTAAACGGTTGCTGGAAAGGAAATGTAATCGGCGAACCGCTCATAATTCCTTGTAGTTTCGCAAAGGCAACCATACTACCTGTAAAAGTGACACCACCGATTAACACATCCAACAACATGGAAATGTTGATATCAATAGGTATAGGCTGAGATCCTCCTAGCAACCGCCAGAACTCAGCAACAGCTACAAGTGCAGAAGCCGCACCTCCAAGTCCATTCAGCAAACCCACCATTTGGGGCATATCTGTCATTTGGACTTTGTAGGCAATGATTGCTCCCAACACAGATCCAATTGATAACCCCAACAAAATCATTTCGTAGTTCAACACTTCCCGATCCAGTAGTGTGGCGACGATCGCCAACAGCATTCCCACAGCCGCGACTACATTACCTTGCCGTGCTGTCGCTGGTGATCCCAGCTTTTTCAAACCCAGAATAAATAAGGATGCAGCAATTAAGTATGAGAGCTGAATTCCAGTAGGTAGAAAGTCAATCATAAATTAGTGTTTGGTTGATGGTTGATGGTAGGGGCGGGTTTAATTGTATAACTCGTCGTTTGGAAACGAAAAATATTGTGAAACCCGCCCGTACAGAGGGTTTAATTGTATAACTCGTCGTTTGGAAACGAAAAATATTGTGAAACCCGCCCGTACAGAGGGTTTAATTGTATAACTCGTCGTTTGGAAACGAAAAATATTGTGAAACCCGCCCGTACATTTGATGGTTGTTTTCGCACTAACCACTTACCTTTTTCTTGAACATTTGCAACATCCGATCTGTAACCAGGAAACCACCTACCACGTTTATGGTGGCTAGTACCACAGCAATCAACCCAAGAATGACTGACAAATTCGTGTCTCTAGCACCACTCGCGACTATTGCCCCAAGTACAGCAATGCCAGAAATTGCATTTGAGCCTGACATTAAGGGAGTATGGAGGGTTGGCGGCACTTTGTTAATGATTTCAAATCCGGTAAAAGATGCCAAAACAAATACAAACAAAGCGGCAATTAATGCGGATGTCATCGATTGGAAACTCCTGTTGTTTTAAGTAAGGAGTTATGAGTCGGGAGTGATGAATATTTTTTCTTAACTCCCTTGCCTCCTAACTCCCTTGCCATCTAACTGTTTACCGTTAAAGCCTGAAGCGCATCGCGTACTCGTGAGTTGCGAATTTCACCTGCGTGTGTTACGCAAGCGTTATCGATAATATCGTCAGCAAAGTTTAGCTGCAAAGCTTTGTCTTTAATGAAGAGTTGCATCAACGATGTGAGATTTTTGGAATACAACTGGCTGGCGTGAACTGGCATTGATGATGGTAGATTGATGGGACCAATAATAGTAATGCCATTCCAGACAATATCTTTGCCGGGTTCAGTACAGGCACAGTTACCACCTTGTTCAGCAGCTAAATCCACAATCACCGAACCGGGCTTCATCTGTGCCGCCATTTCTTCTGTGACTAAGACTGGTGCTTTTCTCCCAGGAACTTGAGCAGTTGTAATCACCACATCAGCATTCTTGACATGTTCGCTAACAACTTCTTGTGTCCGTTGCTTACTTGCTTCAGAAATTTCTTTAGCATAGCCTCCTGCGGCAGTTGTTTGTTCGTCAAGTTTGACTTCGACGAATTTTGCCCCCAAACTTTGGACTTCTTCTTTAACTGCAGGGCGGATATCGAACGCTTCTACCACCGATCCCATGCGTCTGGCTGTGGCGATCGCCTGCAATCCTGCAACACCAGCGCCCATCACAAACACTTTTGCCGGGGCGATCGTCCCTGCGGCTGTTGTCAACATTGGGAAATATTTTGGTAATGCTGCTGCGCCAATCAGAACCGCCTTGTAACCTGCTATTGACGCTTGCGAGGATAAAGCATCCATACTTTGCGCCCTTGTTGTACGGGGAATCAACTCCATACTAAAAGAAGTTACCTTCCTTTCTGCTAGTTGCCGTGCTAAATCTGGATTTCCTAAGGGATTAAGAAACGCCATTAGCACAGAGCCTTCTCGTAGCATCTCAATTTCCGGTTGTCCATTTTCTCTTTCTTGAGGAGGGCTGACTTTCAGCAATATATCAGCTTCGCTCCAGACTGTAGCGGTATCCCCGATAGTGGCTCCTGCTGCTTCATAAGCACTATCAGTAAAGAAAGCTCGCTCACCTGCACCCCTCTCTACCCACACCTCTAAACCTTGTTTTACCAAACGGCTAACGGCGTCTGGAGTGAGTGCCACACGACGCTCAGAAACTTCTATCTCTTTGGCAACTGCTATTCTCATGAACTCTCCTTGAGATAAATACCTATATACTGGATTGCCCGCAGCGACTAGCCATTGGCTTGCCCCATTAATTCAACCTTTGTCAGACTCTACTTATCTAGGCAAACCTTAAATTTTGCTTTTGTGAAGATGCTATCCAATTTCAGGTACTTGTACAAATCGGCATCTATTGCACATTCTATGTTCATCCCCAAATTTGACATCTTTGTTTTCAACTTCTTTTAGGGATTTCAAAACTTTAGTTCTTAATTTTTTACATTGTGCAATATAAAGTAAGAATTTTGAATTGAGGAGCCATTTATTTGTGGAGCATAAAAAAGTTCCTGACTGAATGTCCCAAGTGTTTTTGTGGGGGTTCTCATCCTCACATTGAAAGCATTGATAATCCTTTCGGTGCCCTTTATATTACCGTTTAGGGAGAGAGGGAGAGGAGGAGAAGAAATTGCATCGGTAACCTTACCTTGAGAGAGGAAGGGGAGTAGCTTTTTCCAAGCACTTCAATCACTTTGCTCTAAGCGGGGCTTGTTTATCACCAGTTTACTGATATCGCACGAAAAAGTTTCTCAATTTTTATAACAAACGACTTAACTTTTTGATAACTTTCTACACATTTCTCAAAAGAGTTTTCTGACTCAATACATGAATAAGTATAAATCAATGCTCTTTATGCTTAGGACTTTTCAATAGCTAACGACTGTTTTTCTTTGTTAAATGAGACTTTTTCACCGCTATCCTGAGTTACATCACCTAAAATGAAGTGATATAAAATACCTTTCAAAAACCTACGCACGAAATAATACGTATAACGACACTTTCGGTTAACATTCAGCGTCTCATCTTGAAGAGCTAGTAGTAAAGTTTAGCTACGAACCTTTACTCTTTAATTAGACCTTTTTCTGCCACAGGAGCTTAACAATGCGACGTTTATTACCTACTTTAGCCTTGAGCGGCTTTTTACTAGCTGGGTTGCCAGCAACCATCAGCCTTGCGGACAGTCTACCAGGATTTACATTATTTAGTGGCGTCAAGGGTGAGAATCAACTGCCCTTCCGTTTAGATTATGGTGGTACACCTGATGGCTGGGATCGTTATCGCTTAAAAATTACTCGCAAAAAGCTGAGTACGGCGGTTGAACATTTTATTATTCAGTATCCTAATTATTACAATGGCAGCTTTGACACGAAAAATATTGAGTTACGGGTCAAAGATAAAAAAGTTCCATTGTCTCAATCCGCGCCTGTGAAGTGGGACAAAGAAAATCATGTGATAGAAATTTATCCTCAAGATCCCGTCCCCGCAGGTAGTAACGTTGATATAGTGCTTTCTAACGTGAAGAATCCAGCGACTGGTGGAGTCTACTACTTCAACTGCTCAACTCAGTCTCCTGGAGATGTGCAGCTGTCACGTTACATTGGGACGTGGATTATCAGCATCAGCCATTAACATTTAGAGTGTAGGAGGACATAAAAAAATTAGCTTTACGCAGTCGCTTTTAAAGTGATATAGTTGATGATCGTGGCTTTTTTTATAAAAAACTGTCTAAGAGGGCAAAAGTATGCAAAGAACCTTGGGCGGCACTTGCCGAAAAAGAAAAAGAACCTCTGGTTTTCGGGCGCGAATGCGCACACCAGACGGGAGAAATGTTATCAGGGCTAGAAGACAAAAGGGGCGTCATCGTCTAAGCGTTTGAGGCAATAAGAAAAGGCTGTGGCTTTGCCTAAAGCAAATCGACTAAAATCTCGCAAAGATTTTCAGACAGTTTTTCGAGAAGGAATTCGTCGTCATGGTTCTTATCTAACATTAAGAGCCTTGCGACCATTACGACCAAAACCGCCTTCAACAGATGCAGCAACCCAGACTGCTCAAACGACTCCATCCCAAATAGGCATTTCGATTAGCACAAAAGTTAGCAAGCGGGCAGTCGTTCGTAACCGCATCAAGCGGCAAATTGCAGCATTTTTGTATCAGTTATTGCCCAAATTATCACCAGGATGGCGGCTTGTGGTTGTTGTAAAACCAACAGTGGTAGAACTTGAGTGCGGAAGCCAACAATTTCTGCAAGAATTAGAGCAGTTGTTGACACAAGCCGAGGTGTTCAGTGGGCATTCGTGAAGAAGTTTATTATGAGGGTGGTCCCCATATTGGGGATTTGATTATAAACTCACTAATTGGGTTAACCATCGTTGGTCTACCATTGACAGTTGGGGCAATTGTTAGGGCGTTGTGGCTGCGTTTCCGCGTGACTGATCGCCGAGTAACGGTGAACGGAGGTTGGAGGGGACGCGATCGCACGGACATCATTTACTCAGAAATTGTCAAGATGGTGAACGTTCCCCGAGGCATAGGCTTGTGGGGAGATATGGTGTTAACCCTCAGAGATGGTAGTCGTCTGGAACTACGAGCTATTCCCAAGTTTAGGGAAATATATGACTACATCGAAGAGAGAGTCGTAGCCAAAAATCCTGACTACATCAGTGCTGCTAAGAAGTAGAAGCGCTTAAGCTATTGATCAGGGGAACTCTTGAAAGGAGACCATAAGTGGACGGCGATCTGTAATAACCTATTTTGAATAGACGCTCTTATTCACAACAGACGCTCCTCCACTCTCCGACTCTCCCTCTCCCGCACTCACAGAATCAATGTGCGGCTATCCGTAGAGCAACTTTAGTCCCAGGCTTATTATGATTTAAATAAATTGCCTCTAGTTAATTAACTAGAGATTTTGGATATATTGATTTCAGAACGAGGGTTTTGAATTCGTTTCGCCTAGCCAGGATGGGACGAGGAGCAAAAAACCTTAATCTAAAATCTAAAATTAGTAGTAAATTTACAGTAACTCAGGTTGAATTTAGAATAATGGATTTTGGTATCGGGTTTCTCTCGAACAACGTGATGCTGCCAATCATAGACTTGTTCTATGGCATTGTGCCTAGCTATGGATTGGCGATCGTCGCATTGACATTAATAGTCCGCTTTGCGCTCTATCCCCTGAGTGCTGGCTCAATTCGCAATATGCGAAAAATGCGAATCGTACAACCTTTGATGCAAAAGCGGATGCAAGAGGTTAAAGAGCGCTATAAAGACGATACGCAAAAACAGCAGGAGGAAATGGTTAACGTCCAAAAAGAATTTGGCAACCCGTTAGCTGGATGTTTACCTTTGGTGGTGCAAATGCCAGTTTTGTTCGCACTGTTCGCCACTTTGCGAGGCTCGCCTTTTTCTGCTGCTACCTACAGCGTTAACTTGCAAATTGTGCCGACAGAACAAATCGAACAAGTTCAACCGCAAGCCTTCGCGACTCCTCCCCAAAACGTCTATGTTTCTGATGGGGAACACACCAAAATCACTGCTATCCTTCCGGGAGGTAGTAAGTTAGCAGTAGGAGAACACACCAAGATTGAATATCAAACGATAGAAGGCAAACCATTTCAGCAAGTCGTCGCCGAACACCCCCAAACTAAGTTAAACCCCGAATGGAAAGTGACTAAAGGGGAAGAAAGGGTCAAAATAGATGCAGAGGGCAATATAGAAGCTTTACAACCGGGAGATGTCACTATTCAGGGAACAATTCCTGGATTAGCCGCAGATAAAGGATTCCTCTTCATCGACGCTTTGGGTAGAGTTGGTGCGATCGATCCAGACGGGACAATCCACTGGGATATTGTCGCGATGGTGGTTACATTTGGTATCACTTTATACGTTAGCCAACTTCTGTCCGGGCAAAATTCGACAAGTGCTAACCCGCAGCAGGACACAGTCAACAAAATCACTCCTGTTCTCTTTTCGGGAATGTTTTTGTTTTTTCCACTGCCAGCCGGAGTGCTGATGTATATGGTGATTGGCAATATTTTCCAAACCCTACAAACCTATATCCTCTCCCGCGAAGCGCTTCCAGATGAACTGCAAAAAATCGTCGATTCTCAACAGATAGAAGTAGAAGGCGCACAAGAACAAAAAGCGTTGCCTTTTGAGCCAAAAAGTTCTAAGAAAAAGGCTGCAGGCTAGATGATGACCGACACTCCGATGCAACGTGGTCAGGAATGGTTAGAATCACTCCTACGACTATCTGGGGTTTCTGTTGATGTGAAAGGAGAGTTGGAAACAGCTGCCGTTCAATATGAAGAATCCCAAGAACCAGATAATTACTGGTTAACCATAGATCAAACCAACCTGAAGCCAGAACAAATTCAGATTTTTATTGGCTCTGATGGTTCAGTGCTAGATGCGATTCAGTATCTAGCCAATTCCATTCTTAACTTGAACCAAATCACAGATGGGCAAGCCTCATATACCATTGAGTTAAACGGCTACCGCGTCCAAAGACAAGAAGAAATTCGTGCCATGGCAGAAGCGGCCGCAGAACAAGTGCGTTCCTCCAGTCAAGAAGTAGAAATAAAATCCCTCAGTTCAGCCGAACGCCGTCAAATTCATACCTACTTAAAGGACTTTGGCGATTTAGAAACCTTCAGCCGAGGTAAAGAACCGCATCGTCATCTTGTTGTACGCCCAGCCTTAATGCAATAATGCTGGAGCTAGGAGACAGGAGACAGAAGTTAGAAGACAGGAGTTATTATTCAAAGAACTGTCCCTACTTTCTCTCGCCACTTCCACAGACTCGGGGGGGAACTTCCCTCCGAGCGATCGCCTTGATCGCTTAGACTTTTGTGTAGTACTTCAAGCGCTCCTCCCCACTCCCATAGAGTCAAAATAGTTTCGGAAATCCGAATGTCATAGATATAAAACTAGTTTCTAGAAAAGTTAAACTTAAGAATGTATTTTCAGTGTAAGCATTCAGCCTTTAGTGATTAGCCCTTCAGGTTTATCCTTACTTATCAGTTGCATCGCTGGTAATACATAAAACTTTTAGTGAAGATGTCTTAAAATCCTATGGACGCGATTTATATTCCGCAGCTAACCCAAGCCCCGGAGCGGACAGAGGAAATTCAGGTTGACGAATTTCTGCCAGGTTTGGAAACGTTGACACCTGTTCGCGGTCGTATTCGTGTACAGCATCATGGGAATTTCTTAGAAGTATCAGTTCAAGCAGAAGTAATTATTACCTGTACCTGTAACCGCTGCTTGCAGAACTATAATCATCGATTGATGATTGATACAAAGGAAATCATCTGGTTAGACGAAGCAGCTAACGAAATAGAAGATGAGACGCTTTTAGAACGGGAAGTCGCTCTGGATGATTTGGTAGAAACTCTATCACCTCAAGGAGATTTTTATCCCAGTGAATGGTTGTACGAACAAATGTGCTTGGCATTGCCTCAACGACAACTATGTGATAATAACTGTCCAGGTATTCAACTTAACTCTGCGAGTATCTCAGAAAAACCTGTTGATCGCCGTTGGGCTTCTTTGGAAGCTTTGAAAAAGCAACTTCCAGGTTAATCGCACTCGATCCCCAGATCCCCAGATCCCCGACTTCTTGAAGAAGTCGGGGATCTTGTTGCTCAGTTCTTAGCTCCTAATTTTCGAGTCATTGTGCTGGATACTCCAGGTCAAGGTGAGTCAGAAAATCCACCCACTCAGTGGACAATTCCGCAGTATGCTGTAGATTTACTTGAGGTACTAGACTCACTTAAAGTTGAAGATTTTTACTTAGTGGGCAACAGCACTGGAGCTGCAATTGCTTGCGAATCAGCAGTCATTTGTCCAACTAGAATTAAAAAGCTGGTGCTGTTTGGAATGCCTCGTTGGAAAGACGAAGCAGCACGTCAAGATTTGCGTGAATCACCATTTTTTTATGGTCCACCAGAGGTAAAAGAGGATGGTAGCCACTACAGTACTAATTGGCAACGTGTAAAATCACTATGTCTTGGTTATCCCTCTGAATGCTTTGAAATTTATTTCCAAGAAGTGATATCTCGGCAGGAACGTACTTATGAAGGGATAGAAGCAGTCTTGAGGTACGATGAAGCAAGCCGTCTATCACTCATTTCGGTTCCGACTTTACTAATGTGGGCAATGGAAGACTCCATGTTCACGCCTTTTATTGAGGATACTGCTCGACTTGTTCAGCAATCTACCACCAAGGTTCTACATGGCAGTCCCTTGATGTATCTGCGCGATCCTAAAGCTTACGCCGAGACAGTGCTGAAATACCTGCAATCTTAGTTTTTCCTGCTCACGTTTTCTAGATTGTCAGCCAGAGAGTTTTTAGTTGTGAGAACCACTATAACCTTGAACAATGAAAGAAGGAATAACAACTAACATTTACCTATGAGCTTTCGTGAAGAGTTCAAACTACTGCTCCGTGCTCGCTACCCCTTAATTTATATTCCCACTTATGAAGAAGAACGGGTAGAAGGCGCTATTCGGGAAGAAGCGGCTTATCAGGGAAATCGTCAAGTTTACACTTGGGATTTTGTCGATGGCTATCAAGGTAACCCAAATGATGCGGGATTTGGTAAACGCAACCCCTTACAAGCTTTGGAGTTTGTAGAAAAATTCCCAGCATCTACGCCTGCGGTGTTTATTTTGCGAGACTATCATCGGTTTTTAGAAGATGTAGCGATCGCTCGCAAACTCCGCAATTTCTCCCGACTTTTGAAGTCCCAACCAAAAAATATCGTCTTACTGTCGCCGCGCATTGCCATTCCTGACGACTTAACTGAAGTTTGTACAGTTTTGGAATTCCCCTTACCCAGCGCCTCTGAAATTAAAGCGGAGGTGGAACGCTTGTTGGCAGCAACTAGTAACTCTCCTTCTGGTAAATTTTTGGACGATCTTGTCCGTTCTTGTCAAGGGCTTTCAATGGAGCGTATTCGGCGCGTTTTGTCAAGAGCCATCGCCACTCACGGCGAACTCCAACCAGAGGATGTGGATTTGGTACTAGAAGAAAAGCGCCAAACTATCCGACAAACCCAAATTCTCGACTTTTACCCCGCTACCGAGCAAATTTCCGATATTGGCGGATTGGATAACCTCAAAGACTGGCTTCTCCGTCGCGGTGGTGCGTTTAGCGAACGAGCGCGACAGTACGGTTTACCCCACCCCCGTGGTTTACTGTTGGTGGGAATTCAAGGGACAGGTAAATCTTTAACGGCTAAGGCGATCGCTCATCACTGGCATTTGCCGCTTCTCCGTCTGGATGTGGGACGATTATTTGGAGGTTTGGTAGGGGAATCTGAATCCCGTACTCGCCAAATGATACAAGTAGCAGAAGCTCTTGCTCCCTGTATTCTGTGGATCGATGAGATAGATAAAGCCTTTTCGGGACTTGGTAGCAAAGGCGATGCGGGAACAACCAGCCGAGTCTTTGGCACATTTATTACATGGTTAGCCGAAAAATCCTCACCTGTGTTTGTCGTCGCCACTGCCAACGACATTCAAGCCCTACCACCAGAAATGCTTCGCAAAGGGCGATTTGATGAAATTTTCTTCGTTGGTTTACCCAGTCAAGAAGAGAGAAAAGCAATTTTTAACGTTCATTTATCCCGACTGCGCCCCCATAATTTGAAAAGCTATGATATCGACAGATTAGCTTACGAAACACCTGACTTCTCCGGAGCAGAAATTGAGCAAACTTTGATTGAAGCAATGCATATCGGATTCAGCCAAAATCGGGACTTCTCCACCGATGACATTTTAGAAGCTGCCAGCCAAACCATACCCCTGGCACGCACCGCAACCGAGCAAATTCAGAAACTGCAAGAATGGGCTGCAGCAGGTAGAGCGCGGATGGCGTCGAAACACAATCCTTTGAGCGATCGCATCCAGCGCCAATTGCAATAATGAGCGAGGAGTTACAGCAATTTTCAGGATGAACCATAGTTGTTCGCCCTTACTAACGTCGTAGGGGCGTTCCCATTCGCGTAGCGAAAGAGTGAAGAATCAGAAGTGTACCGCTGTTCGCCCTGACTAACAGTGTGGTTCATAGAGAGTGAAAACTGCTGTAAGAGTTATAATTCCTCAATCTTAACTCTTCACTTCTCATGGTAAAGAGTGTATTTGTTGGCAAATCTTAGCGAATAAGTATCGTTTGTTACTATGATTGTTAATGTACTAAAGTATTTTCTGGGGATTTTCTTGGCGATCACAATTTTAGCTGTAGGCGGCGCTGCAACTGCTTTATACTTGATGAATCGAAGCGGCGCAATCCCTATCAAACCAATTTTTACTAACGATTCACCTACACTGAAAGCGCAAGTTCCAAAATCTGCAGTGATTGGAAACACAACCACTTCTTCGCTTGAGCCTCAGCCGAAAACGAAACCCAAAGCTAAAGCCACTTCAAGCTCAAAACCTACTCCTGCTGCATCACCTAAGGCAACTGAGTCACCGAAACCATTACCACCGGGAGCGTATCAAGCACGTATCACTTGGCGTCAAGGCTTGGTTTTGCGCTCTGAACCTAAACAAGATGCTGAACGTTCTGGTGGAGTTGGTTTTAATCAAAAGGTTCTCGTTTTGCTTGAAAGCGATGATAAAGCTTGGCAGAAGATTCGTTTAGACGGAAGTGTACAAGAAGGTTGGGTGAAAGCAGGTAATACCCAGAAAGTTGACGGAGATGATTCCCCGCAGCCTAAAAAAGCAGAACCGACTCAGAAAGAACAATAGTTGTTCTCAACTCATCCCACCCTTAAAAAGATTCAGCTATGCTGCTGTGAGTTACGGAAACTCACTCTAAAAATCGTGAGACTAAAGTAAAGTCTGCTCTAGAGAGTACTCTCTAGAGCGAGCTTTACATAAGGACGCCGTTTTTCTACGCAAAGTCTGCCGGATAGAGTATTCAAGGAGTGCGAGCTTTGCGCGCTGCGCGTCTAACGAAACACATTATCTTTTTTATTGAGCTTTAAACCACGCCAGATGCTTCAACGCGGGGAACCCCAACGCACTGGCTCCCTCCGGGTGACGCTCCTGCGTCGCTAACGCTGCGCGTTCCACCAGTCGCCTGGGCGTGGGAAAACGCCTCATGCGCGCTGGATTCACCACAACGCTCATTTTTTAATAGTATTTCTTCCCAAATGCCCTCTGCCGTTCTTTGTAAGATTTTGTGTAAAGTATCACAAATCATCTTCAGCCCGGTTAATCAGTACTCATTCCTGAGCCGCATTTATCAATTTATACAGAACTTCTCTAATGAATAGTCCCGTTTAAGCAGGCAGAAAAAATTCGGATTTCTCAGCCTCTAACAAATTATACCAAGTTTAAAAAAAGAATGCGCTATTCTACTCATGTAGGGGCTTTCCTTGGAAGTTTGCCCTGACGATGGATTCATCTGTTGCAAACATTTTTGAAATTGGTATGATTTGCGATCGCGATCAACTCAATTAATTGTAAAATGTTTGTCGTGTACAACTTGTCAATTGGACACACTTTAACCAAAGAATCTGGTATATTTTTATCTAAACTTACCAGGCATAAATGCCGAGTGCCAGTCAACTAAAACCTGATATCTGGTATTTTTTGTCAATTTACTAAGCAGTGAAGTTTATCTGGCTGTTTTTTTTGATTTGCTTAGCATTGCGCTTGGCAAAAAATTTGGTGTTAGTACCGGAATTCAGATAAATAGTTGTGATATTAATCTTTACCAAAAACAGGGAAATCGTTTAAACCGAAAACTTGAAAAAAATTATGGAAACACTTGATTACATTCATACTCATGCAGTCGAAGAAATACCTGAAAGTATTGATATGATGGCAGTTAAGGTGAATTTCAATTTTTTTAAAGATTTAAATTGGAAAAAGCTGTCTAGCGATACAGCTATGCGTTTTTTACCTATAGCATTGATTTTAGCAGTTGTGAGCATAGCAGGGCAAGCTCAAGCACTTCAACAAGGAAGCAGTGGACCTGATGTTAAAAATATCCAGAGATGTTTACGGCGTTTGGGCTATTTTTCAGGTCCAGAAAACGGGAATTTTGGTTCGTTGACTAAGAATGCTGTTACTAAGTATCAGCAGGCAAATGGACTTTCCACTATTGGGATAGTTGGTCCTCAGACTGAAAAACTTCTCCAATCTCAGTGTCACAGTACAAGGAGAGATCGCAACATCCGTGGCCCAGAGCGAGTCAGTAGCAGTAGAAATATCAGTGGCAATTTGCAACTGGGGAGTAGAGGTTCAGCCGTCAGTCAGCTACAAGAGAATTTGCGTCGGTTAGGCTTATACCATAGTCAGGTGACTGGCTATTTTGGTCCAGAGACTCAGCAGGCTCTGATCGCATTCCAGCAATCTCATGGTATACGTCCTGATGGTATTGTTGGTGCAAGAACCCAAGAAAATATACGTATCAGTCTCAACCAACCCAGCACACAAGGTGTAGGTGGTGATGCTGTACCTAACGCCTTGAATCAAGGCGATCGCGGTGTAGAGGTATCACAGCTACAACAGAGTTTGCAGCAGTTGGGCTACTTGAAAGTCAATCCTAGTGGTTATTTTGGTCCTGTTACAAGAGAAGCTGTAGCACGCTTCCAACGAGATAATGGACTATATCTAAGTGGCGTTGCTGATTCACAAACCTTAGCAGCAATCAGTCGCTCCCTGCAAATTTCTGCAAATAGCAATACAAGCAATAGTTACAGCTATTCGAGCCAAAACGGTGGCAATACAAGCAGCGATAATTACAGCTATTCGAGCCAAAACGGTGGCAATATAAGCAGCAGTAATTACAACTATTCAAGCCAGAACGATGGCAATACAAGCAGTAGTTACAATTATAACTCTAGTTCTACTTGTTCCTCAATCAACCGTGATATATGTCTGGGAGAGAGAAGTCAACGAGTTACCATATTACAACAACGCTTGCAGGCTTTAGGGTTCTTCAATGGTAATGTGACAGGCTATTTTGGTCCCGCAACTAAGGATGCTGTAACTCAATTCCAAAGAGCTTACAATATATCTCCCACGGGTTTAGTTAATTATGAGACATACCGAGCATTGAAAGTCAATAATTCTGACTATCCTACAGCAGGGAATAATGGTAATTCTGCTCCCAACAGTCACTATGTAGTCGTCGTGCCAGTGTCCAACAACGATACTCTATATAAAGTGCAGCAGTTTGTGCCTGCAGCTTTCCTGGCTAAATCCAGATTGGGTGCTTATGTGAATGCTGGACAATTTCGCGAACCGACAGAGGCGGAAAGGCTCTCTAAACAGTTACGCGCTCGCGGTTTAGATGCACGAGTAAACTACCTGTAAATAAAAGTCAGCACCCCCAGATTCAATCTGGGGGCTCCCTTGCAGAGAAACTAGTGAGGAGTGATAAATTTCTATCCAATCTCCTGTCTCCTGTCTCTTATCTCCTAACTTAATTTAAAAATCATGGCTGAAGCTCGGATTGGAATTATCGGTGGTAGCGGTCTATACAAAATGGACGCCCTGAAAGATGTAGAAGAAATGCAAGTTCAGACGCCTTTTGGTTCACCGTCTGATGCTTTGATTTTGGGAACACTAGAGGGAACAAAAGTAGCTTTTTTAGCAAGGCATGGGCGTAATCATACGTTACTACCTTCAGAATTGCCTTTTCAAGCGAATATCTATGCGATGAAGCAATTGGGTGTGGAGTATCTCATCTCTGCTTCAGCAGTAGGTTCCTTGAAGGAAGAAGCTAAGCCACTAGATATGGTGGTACCAGATCAATTTATTGACAGGACAAAAAATCGGGCTTCGACATTTTTTGGAGAAGGAATAGTCGCTCACATTGCTTTTGCCGAGCCGATTTGTAAAAATTTGGCTGTGGTGGTGGCAGATGCGATCGCATCTCTCAACCTACCTGATGTTACTCTCCATCGTGGTGGGACATACGTATGCATGGAGGGACCAGCATTTTCGACGAAAGCAGAATCGCATCTTTACCGCAGTTGGGATGCGACTGTGATTGGGATGACAAACTTACCAGAAGCAAAGTTAGCAAGAGAAGCAGAAATTGCCTACGCAACGTTGGCGCTTGTCACAGATTATGATTGTTGGCATCCAGACCATGATAGTGTGACGGTAGAAATGGTCATTAGCAATTTGCAGCGTAATGCCGTAAATGCTCAAAAGGTAATTCAAGAAACAGTAAGGCGTCTAAGTGCAAATCCCCCACAGAGTGATGCACACTCGGCACTGAAGTACGCAATTTTGACACGATTAGAGGTGGCACCAGCAGCAACCAAGGAGAAGTTGAAGTTGTTGTTAAAGAAATATTTGTAATTTATTGTCTGTAAATTTTTTTAAATACTCCGAACCACCGTCAGTTCAAGATATTGTGCATAAATAACCCTCCTTTAGTACAGTTATGACAACTTACGCAGTTCTACCACTGGGTTGAGAGGGATTCTTACCTTAGAACGATAAGTTTTAACATCGTAGTGAGCTATTCTTAGACGTATAAACATAAAGCACTGGCTGGGGGTTATACCGCAATTGACCCATTGTTAGACATCCAAGGGGAGCGACCGCAAATGTCTGAACGGTGCAAGTATAGGGTATTAACGGTGTGGAGTTTTTGTCGCTTCCTCCACTTTATTGTTACCACCAAGGGAAGATTAAACTCTTCGTCAAAGCGGTCTGAGGTGGCAAACGTTATGTCTTATACACATAGTATATTGTTTTTGAAACCTTTATAGCAACTTAACCACCTCAGTTCAGCTTTGAAACGAGGTGGTTTTTACAGCAATTTTCAGGTAAAGTCGGCTCTAGAGAAGTTTCTAAGAGCGCGAGCTTTACGTAAATAGACAAAAGTAACAATATTTAACCCAAAATCTGGTTAATCATTCGGTTCGCTTGCCCTTGGTAACTGCCACCAAATAAATTGAAGTGATTGAGAATATGATACAAGTTATACAGTGTTTTTCTCCGCTCATAGCCCTTATCTAAAGGCCAGACTTCGTTGTATCCATGATAAAACGCTGCCGGAAGACTGCCGAAAAGTTCGGTCATGGCAAGATCAACTTCGCGATCGCCAAAATAAGTTGCCGGATCGAAAATCACAGGTTCTCCTAACTCGGTACATCCTGCATTTCCCCCCCACAAATCACCGTGTACCAAAGAGGCTTGTGGTTGATGTTCTGCCAATAATATCGGAAGTGCCGCTAGTAATTCTTTCTCTTGGGGAAAAGAACCACCCTGCCGCCTTGCCAACTGAAATTGATAACCTAAACGATATTTGGCATAAAATTCCGTCCAGTCGGCTGTCTGAGTGTTAATTTGGGTTGTGGAACCGATAGTATTGTTCATCACCCAGCCAAACCAAGGGCTGCTAGTTGCTTTATGCATCGCTGCCAACTTGCGTCCCATCTCTTCCCAAGATAAGGTGTTTCCCCTACCCATTTCCAACCATTCCAGCACGATATACCCAGAATCACCAGATATTCCCCAACATATAGGTTTGGGAACGCGAATGGTAGCTGTTTGAAGCATATGCTGTAATCCCAGCGCCTCAGCCTCAAACATAGTCACTTGAGATGCTTGATTGATTTTGACAAAATAGGTGAGCTGATCGCAACAGATAGCATAACCCTGATTAATGCACCCGCCACTCACTGAGCGTCGGTGTAACGAGTAAAATTCTTCACCAGTAACTTGGCTAATATGCGCGTCAATTTCTGTCCACATTTTGGAAAAGGGGGGAGAGGAGAAGGAATTGTATCGGTAATCTTACACTCGTATTGGGAGTAGGAGTTAGGAGTTAGGAGGAAAAGTTTATAACTTCTAACTGCTTACTGTCTTACCAGGTTTGAGGATAACAACACCATATGCGTCTGGGGAAAGATAATTTTGTGCTGCTTGTATCAAGTCAGTTGCATCTTGGGATTGAATATAAGCTGGATAGTTAAACGCTGCATCTAAGTCACCTACCATTGATTGATAGTAGCCGTATAATGTAGCGCGATTGCTCGGTGTTTCATTACCAAAAATAAACCTGTTAGCTACCTGTGTCCTAATTCGAGCAATTTCTAGTTCTGTTGCCATTTCAGTTTGTAATGCGCGGATGTGCTGAGCGATCGCTGCTTCTACAACTGGCAAGTTTTCTGCGGCACAATGAGCCGAAATATAAAATATTCCCTGCAACTGCTGCGTCATATTACTTACAGAAATAGAAGAAACCAATCCCCGTTCTTCTCGCAAATCCCTCACCAATCTTGATGTCCGCCCTTGTCCTAAAATTGCTGCCAAAACTTCTAGAGCATAAGTTTGATTTAACTGGCTTAACCCCGGTACATGCCAAACCATGACTAAGCGGGCTTGCTGTAAACTTTCATCAATAAATTCCTGACGGACAATTTCTTTCAACGAAGGTTCGGGGTTCATTTCTGAGCGATCACTTTTTGCTGATTGCTTACCGTTTGCAGCTTCTTGAAATCCCCGTTCAACAATTTCAATTAATTCTTCTGCCGATAAATTGCCCACAGCCACAGCAGTCATTGACTGAGGTTGATACCAATTGGCGTGAAAATCCTGCATCTGTTGCTGTTTAAGTTGAGAAATCACTGTTTCTGACCCTAAAACTGAACGTCGATAAGGCAGTTTATCAAATGCCATTTCCATTGTACGTTGAAAAGTACGGCGACTAGGATTATCAGATGAACGCCTAATTTCTTCTAAAACTACTAATCGCTCCCGTTCAAAAGCCTCTTCCGGTATACTTGCATTTAAAACTACATCTATTTGCAATTGCGCCAAGTTGGCAAAATCTTTCGGCGCACTAGTCACATAGTAATGAGTATAGTCTTGGCTGGTGGCGGCATTAGTTACAGCACCCCGCTCTTCAATTCGACGTTCAAACTCCCCACTTGCCAGTTGCTTGGTTCCCTTAAAAATCATATGCTCTAGGAAGTGAGCCATGCCGTTAATGGCATCCGCTTCTACAGCTGAGCCAACATTAATCCACAAACTGAGGTTAACAGCTTCAACTGGCATCTGCTCTGCTATAATTGTTAGCCCATTAGGCAATTGGTGCTGCTTGGGAGCATTAAGACGAGGAAATTTTAGCAGGGTTGAGGTCATTGGTACTTGCAGGTAAGCTTATACTCTTTTATTTTACAAAATAGTCCGGTTTGCTGGAAAGCTTTTATTTCATACATAGGGAATAAATCTTTCGATACAGATCCCCGACTTTTTATAGAACTCGGGGATCTTGTTGGCTTACTTCTACTTTTGACAAAAGTTTACTAACGGGTAAAAAATATTTTTATTTGCATCAAAGCCATATGCCAAAATGTTACATATATTAAACTTGGT
>JAQYWN010000183.1 GCA_029379265.1 Rhizonema sp. NSF051 | reverse complement strand
GTGTTAATACTTATAATAAATTACCTGATTTTTGAGTATAGATAGAATGACTTATCTTTGCTAACCAGAGAAGATTCTCTTCACAAAATTATCAATAATTTGAATAAAATTATGAATTTACTGCTTAATCCTTTACTTGCAGCTAGTACAGCAGCAGACAAAGGTCTGATCAAACCCCTCGGGAAAGAGCAATTGCTTTTAGTATTGCTGGAGTTAAGTCTACTGCTCTTGGTTGCTAGGGCCTTGGGCGAGTTAATGCGTCGAATCAAGCTACCACCCGTTATCGGTGAACTACTTGCAGGGGTTCTGCTGGGTCCATCAGTGTTCGGTTTGATTCTTCCCAATGTACAACATTATATTTTTCCCCATAGTCAGTCACAGTCAGATTTGATCTCGGTTGTTTCCTGGCTAGGAGTGCTTTTTTTACTGGTGGTGACCGGACTGGAGACAGACTTAAACCTCATTGTTCGCAAAGGCAAAACAGCACTACTGATTTCTCTGGGTGGTATAATTGTCCCCTTTATCACAGGTTTGGGTTTAGGGTGGTTCCTCCCAGATAACTTGTTGGTGAATCCAAATCAACGTTTAGTTTTCAGTCTGTTTATTGCAACGGCTATGAGTATTTCGGCAGTCCCAGTGATTGCCAAAGTACTGATGGATTTGAAGTTGATTCGACGCGACATCGGTCAGGTTACTTTAGCTGCAGGAATGACAGATGATACGATTGGCTGGGTTCTCCTCTCAGTGGTATCTGGGTTAGCAAGCAGTGGTAAATTCGATTTCCAGACGATAATTCACTCGATTGGGGGAGCAGTCCTGTTTTTGGGATTAGCTTTTACCCTAGGGCGAGTGGCAATGGCTTGGTTGTTGCGTTGGGTAGATGATTACATTGGCGGGGCAACAGCGAGTTTATCGGCTTTGTTAATACTGGCATTAGGTGCAGCAGCATTAACCCACACTCTGGGAATTGAAGCTGCATTGGGAGCATTTGTTACGGGGATTTTGGCAGGACAATCACCGCGATTCAGTCGAGAGGCAGGACTGACTTTGGAGTTGATCACTTCTGGGTTTTTGGCTCCGATCTTCTTTGCTACAGCCGGATTAAAGGTAGACTTACAACAAATTCTAGTTCCAGAAACATTCGGAATTGGATTGATCGTGTTGGCGATCGCTTGCTTTGGCAAATTTACAGGAGCATACCTGGGTTCTCGTTCTGGGGGCTTGAGTCATTGGGAAGGGATTGCAATGGGTTCGGGGATGAATGCCCGTGGTGCGATGGAGATTATCGTTGCCACTATCGGCGTTTCCTTGGGTGTGCTGAATCCGCAGATGTACTCGATTATTGTGATGGTAGCGATCGTCACTTCACTGATGGCTCCGCCTCTGTTGCGTTGGTCATTGTCTCATGTATCGATGAGTGAAGAAGAAGCTCAACGGTTAGATAAAGAAAAAATGGCAAGCCGTAGCTTTATCAAGCGCATCCATCGAGTATTAATGCCCACCCAAGGAGGACCTAATATTAAGTTAGCGGCTCAGTTAGTCAGTCATTTAGCCCACCAAAATCCTCTGGAAGTAACAGTTCTGTTTGCTGAGAGTGATAAAAAATCTAGAAGTAAATCAATGGGTGCTGTAGCCACTGCTGTCAAAGATACTGTAGCAGAAGCTGCCATTACTGCTGTCGAGACGCAGTTTCATCTCCCACCTGAGACATTGCTGCAAACTAAGGTAGAGTCGGGACAAAATAAAGCTGAGGTGATTATTAAAGAAGCTTGTAAAGGCTATAACCTAATTGTTATAGGTGCAACAGAAAAGCGTTCTACCAATGCTCTCTTTAGTTTGCTAGTTGATCGGGTGATTCAGGAAGCTCCCTGTGCCACAATGGTGGTGAAGTCAAACTTATCCCGAACGACTCAGCAGACAGATTCAACTGGTTACCACAAAATTGGTCATATTCTCGTGCCAACAAGTGGCGACGAATACAGCGAATATGCACTTGAAGTTGCTAGTACGATCGCGACTCAAACTGGGGCGACTGTCACATTAGTTAATGTAGTCAACCGCACTCAGCAAGAATACATTCTGTTTGAAGAGCAAACAATGGGATCAGTGACTGAAATCGCCCAACAAATTGTCTCTCAGCAAGCCGAGATCGGACGGGGGCTGGGTGCAGATGTCAAGACAGCGATTCTGACTGGAATTCCAGAGTTTGAAATTTTGAAGTTTGCCCGTAATCAGCAAGTTGATTTAATTGTTTTAGGCAGCAATATTCGTACAGTCTCAGGTCGGGCTTTCTTTGGTCACCGTGCCGATGCTATCCTCAATAAAGCACAATGCCCGGTTGCCATGATTACGCCAGCAGGTAACTCTAGTTATGGTTAAGGAAGTGTCATCTATCATTATTCTCTTGTTCAATGTAAATTAAATAACTAGTGACAACCCACACAAGTAAGTTGTCAAGTTGATAAAGTACAGCTTAGGAGAGTATAAATGAGTAGTGACCTACAAACTGGCATTTTACAAAGTAATGCCCAAGACAAAACACACGGAGTTAATATTCGCAGCAACCCTGCTATTCCACCACATTCTCAAGATAATGTTGTTCATCTTGGACACTCAGGTGATCGCGTCGAGATCCTCGATCAGATTCATCCCCAAGGTGACACACATGTATGGTACAGAATTAGATACATAACACAGCAAAATATTGAGGGTTGGGTTCGCAATGACGTGCTCAAGTTAGATCCTACCCCACCAACCCCCAGCCCACAGTCCACATTAACTGTGAGAACGAATACAGTCTTTGTACATTTTCCTGAAGACTCCTCAAAACTTACCGATGACAACAAAGTGTCGGTTTCAGTTGGTACGACATACAATTTAAGTGCGTATAAACTAGAAAACCAGTACTATCGTTTCACTTTGGCTCATGGTCAGTTGATCAAGAACAAAAATACCTGGTATGTCTTCCAGGATCACGTTCAAATAAGTTAACCCTAAATAATTCGTGAGCAACAAGATAGTTTAAGAGCCCCGACTTCTTAAAGAAGTCGGGGCTTTCAATCTTACGATTGCTCTATAAATGGATTTATCATTATTTTTATCCTATGTCTAAGCGGAAAATTCTTCAAGAAAATGAAAACTATTCATTCCGTTCCTATTTTGAATTACCTGCTTGTAATCAACCGGATTTGATATTACTGCATAGGGATTTCCGGGCAAAGTTTACTGAGTGCTGGTATTGCCGAAAATTTGGAAGAAGTTAACTACCAACCCAGAGATATTACACTGAATGCCATTGGTAAAATAACGATAGATAAAAGTATAATTGACTTCCTTCCCATAAAGAGAAGTGATCGGCGTACCCAGTCCCCATTCTGTAAAGTTATCAAATAACAATTTGCTGAATTTGGGGATAATGCCATTGCCGATGATACCATTCGGCAACTAAGGGACGAATGATAAACTTAGGACGGGAACCGCCTTTAACATCGATACGCAGAGATGAGTAAGGTCGTCGCTTTTCTGAGCCTTCACCATTACGACCGATGAAAAGGTGCGATCGCGCTACTAAAGACTTATTTTCCATCAAATCTGGTCCCTCTGGTCGCTGGCGTCGTAAACTAAAACCACTGCCACCACAGATCATCGAATGAATATGAGAATCAGCACTTCCGGTATTCATTGTTTCTATGTGTTCCAAACAGTGAGCATGACCGGTTAAAACCAAATCTACCAGGGGACGCTCCTGAGTTGGGTAACCGACTACTTGTGCGACTGCATTAAACACACCTCGTAAGCGGCTACGAACTGCTAGAGTCTGTCCCTGTTCCCACTTCGTCGCTTCAGTAACATAAGGAGGATGGTGCAAATAAATGACTCTTCCGCGAACATCTTTGGTGTGCCAAGATTCAATGAGTCTGAGCTTTAACCATTCCAGTTGATCGATATCAGTTTCAATTTTGCCGTCAGTCGCTAATTGCTTGTCGATATCAACGATAATTTCCTCAATCTGAGATACCCTGCCGTGTATATCATCTAGTTGTTCTGCTTCTACGGGATTATCCAGGTTGAGTGTTGCCACAGTTTCCATCATTTGCTGCTTCTGTTCTTCCAATTCATCCCGACGCTTCTCCAATTGCAGGCGATTAGCTTTACCTTCAGTTGTGTCAGCTAAAGGAGGAGGATCGTTAAATGTGTTAGAGTCAAGAGCAAAGAAGTCAATCCCACCGTAGCGAAAAGTATAATAGCGATTGGGAAGGCGGGTGAAGCGTCCTGGTTCATAACGTAAACAGCGACCCGTGTCTGTCTTGGCAGTATAATGTTTGTCTAGGTGGCTGCTTAGTTCTCCTGTATGCTTAAATGCCTTAAGATAGTCTAAAAAAGCTCTTGCATAGGCGTCTCCCTTTCCCGAACCATGCCAGCCAAGATCAAGATACAGCTTCGATTGGAGTAATTGCCGCAGCGGTAGTGTCGTTAAAGATACTAATCCCAAGACAAGCGGCAGGTCATAATAATCGTGATTTCCCGGTACGGGTAGAATTGGTAGCGAGAAAACCATGTTATCATAGCTAATACGCTTGGGTTCCCCGACAAGAAACTCTCGGTAAGGCTTGATAAAATTTTCATCGTAGTGATCGCTTGATCCTAGGAGATAAACAACATCTCCTGTGTGCAACATGAAACTGCATTCAGGGTGATGTGGAAGCATCAATTCGGCAATCTCTCTCTGGGGATGATGTCCTCGGTGTGCGCCAGAACCGCTATCACCCACAACTAAAAAGGAGAATTCTGGATTGTCAGATTCTCCATTTTCAAGTACAAACCGAGTTTGATCGATACCGCGTTGCACAATTGCAGGATCTTGCCACTGCACCCGCTGCTTCATCTTACGAATTTTGTCGGCGATCGCCGGATCAGATACGAGTTTCAACGCAACTACTCCTTATTTTTATAGGGTGTGAGGGGAAACTCCTTCTAGAGGATTCGCTCGCATTGTAAAAATTAAGCGCGAGACTTGAACTTAGCTCCCTTCTTTGTCTACATCTTTCTCTTCTATAATCAAGTTGGGAAGCCCAGCGAGTTTTTCTACAGGGTTGATTTGTTCTCTAATTGGCACAAAAACGTTCAGTCCTCCAGGAATACACTCAATCTCAATCGGAGTTTCTCCCACAATTTCACCATCAATAACAACTTTTTGTGGCGGCTCTGTAGTAATTTTGAATTTTTTTGCCCGCAGGTAACCAATGTCATCCCTCTCTGTTGGGTTACCATTGGAAGCTGTTTGAAACAAATGAAAGGTAGCAGCGATCGCCGCCGCTTTGTTTACAGGTGCGACTATTGTCAAATCTAATAACCCATCATCAACAATAATCCCTGCTGGTCCTTGAGCAAGAACTGAAGTCGCCGGAGCCGCATTTGCCACTGTTACTGCCGCTGCACTTAACTTTATCACCTTCTCTTCAGTTTCAATTTCTACATCAAAGTTCTCAAACTCTCGCAGTTGCTGTATTCCTGCCATAACGTAAGCCAAAACACCGAAGCGCTTTTTTGCTTGCCGATCTGCCTTCTCTACAGTTTCAGCTTCAAAGCCAACACCTGCCAATAGTACCATCGGATAACCATTACAATCAGCTGCATCTACAGTTCGAGTATGAGATTGCAAAATCACTTGACAAGCCGCTTCTATTGTGTCTGGAATTCCCAAAGCGGCGGCAAAAGCGTTGGCCGTTCCCATGGAAATAATGCCAAAGGGAATATTAGTACCAATCACCGCTCCTGCAGCTTCTGAAAGAGTTCCATCTCCTCCTGCAGCAATGATAGCATCTACACCCCGTTGTACGGCAGCAGTTGCTAGTTCTTTAGCACTGACTTCTTTAGTTGTCAAGTAAATATCCAGGTCAATTTCCGTTTCTAAGATTTCCCGAATTTGTGCC
Source organism: Rhizonema sp. NSF051 (assembly GCA_029379265.1). Lineage (GTDB taxonomy): Bacteria > Cyanobacteriota > Cyanobacteriia > Cyanobacteriales > Nostocaceae > Rhizonema. The sequence continues at coordinate 5,510 of JAQYWN010000183.1, read as the reverse complement.
AAATCTTGTTCAGAATCACCAGTACCAGCAACAGGATTAAAGATCAGGCATGCAGAACGATTCATAAAATGTAATGAGCACGTTTGACGAAATAATAATCATAATTATGACAAAAAGGAAACCGGAAAGCCCTTTCTCTTAAGGGGTAGATCGAGCGGTAGAAAAGCCGCCTTGTCCAAAGTGCAGTGTTCGGCAATAAAATTTTACTTGTTGCCATGTGAATGCGGCACAGCAAGTGATGAAGTTGTTCGTTTGTTATCTTGCTTTGGAAGCGCATTTGTAAACATAAAGAAACTTAACTATAATTGGCGATCGCGGCGGCTGAATCACGCACTAAGGTAGTCTAGATCAATGTGAATTGATCTCTTGGTCCTGAGATACTCTTTTATGACATCAGTTGTTTCTCGTGCTTCGCGCACTATTCGTATTGGTTCTCGCAAAAGCCAACTTGCTCTGGTTCAAACTTACTGGGTACAAGAACAACTCCAGAAAAGCTTCCCCGATATGTCTTTTGAAGTCCACACCATGTCTACTCAAGGTGACAAAATTTTAGATGTGGCACTAGCTAAGATTGGTGACAAGGGACTATTCACGAAAGAACTTGAAGTGGGCATGATCGAACGGGAGATTGACTTTGCCGTTCACTCCCTTAAGGATCTACCAACTCGCTTACCATCCGGGTTAGCGTTGGCAGCAATTACAGAACGGGAAAACCCAGCAGATGCTTTGGTTGTGCATGAAAAGCACAAAGATAAGCAAATTGATACATTACCAGAAGGTGCAGTCATCGGCACATCTTCCCTACGACGACTGGCGCAGTTGCGACACCACTTTCCCCACCTCGCTTTTAAAGATGTGCGGGGAAATTTAAACACCCGGATGGCAAAGCTGGATGCTGGTGAGTACGATGCGCTCATTTTAGCTTTCGCTGGGTTACATCGGTTGGGTATGGGCGATCGCATCCACCAAGTTTTACCAAAAGAAGTTTCCCTGCATGCTGTTGGGCAAGGTGCTTTAGGGATTGAATGCCGCTCTGACGATCTCGAATTGATATCATTACTCAAGGTGATAGAACATCCACAAACACGCGATCGCTGTTTGGCAGAACGCTCTTTCCTACGCGAGTTAGAAGGTGGTTGTCAAGTACCTATTGGTGTAAATACTGAAATCAATGGCGATAATTTAACGTTAACAGGGATAGTTGCTTCCGTGGATGGTCAAAAATTCGCGAAAGACACAGTCACAGGTGCTACTAACGATCCTGAAGAGATAGGCAAAGAACTAGCCCAGCGCCTGCGTCAACAGGGAGCGCAGGAAATTTTGGAGGAAATCTTCACTCAAATCCAAAGAGGTTCGTGAACCTCGTTACAGGTACGTAGTTGCGTAGTAGCGCTGAAGCGCAACTACGTACCTAATGAGAAATTTTTGACAGAATCAATCTAAGCCTGAGAAATACAAACTACTAAGTAACTGACGGATATAGAAATTGGTGATTGGACGTGACAATCAATTAACAGTAGCAAAGATTTGTTCAGCAGTTAGCTGCAATGAACTGAATGTAGGAGAGATAATGTGCTCGCTGCCTCGAAATTGAGCAGGCTTTTGGTACTGATTTCCACTATTCGCTAATAAATAAATTGATACCGTAGGTTGCTTCGGATTGCCAATATAATCTCGACCCCCTAAGCCTAAGTAATCTACAACCCAGTACTCTGGGATGCCTATTGCACTATAATCTTCTACTTTTCGTGCGTAGTCATTTTGCCAGTTCGTGCTGACGACTTCTACAACAAGTTTGATAGAAGTTCCCAGTGTGATGACAGGTTCATCCTGCCAGAAAGGTTCCGAAGCGATGGCAGCTTTGTCTAGCACCACTACATCAGGACGGAAAGCTGTTTTAGTTCCTAGAGGTTTAATTAAACAACGGGTAGGTGTAAACCAACGAACACTCAATCGATCTATCTCTACATTAACTTTTCGCATGACAAAAGCAGCTACTTCTTCATGAGGCCCTGTTGGTTCCATGTCAATGAGTTCCCCGTCAATCAATTCGTAACGCTCGTTATCTCCATACCGTGCAATGAAATCATCAAAAGTCAGGAGTTTTGGAGCAGCTTGTGTCATCGCGATAGCACCTCATAAAAAAGTCTACTTTTCTGACATCCTCTAATAAATAAATGTACACATTTATTCCCAATTCGCTCCAGTGCCCAAGTTCTATCAGTGGTTAGTTTTGGCATCAAAGATTCTCGAGTGTGCGATCGCGAATCTCTATCTCCAAATGATAATCCAGCTTGTGTGGTTAAATTTATTCAGCCGAGATATGCCTTTCGCAATCAAGCGCGGAAACATCGACTATCGGGCACTTAGCTAGCTTGCTTTGTCAGCAAAACAAAAAATGTAGCTGATTGCTGACCGATGATCACTCTCTTTGCTTACATGAACAAAGACCTACCGATGGTAAAGTTAATAAAGATTTCCGTTGCCAAAAAGGTGTATCAAACACATTAGAGCACGGCTTAATCATAGTTAGGTAAAATTCAAACCATAGGCAGAACCGGGGGAAACAAAAATTACCATGCGGATTCTATTTGTTGCAGCAGAGGCAGCTCCCATTGCGAAAGTAGGAGGAATGGGAGATGTCGTCGGAGCACTGCCCAGTATCTTGAGAAAAATGGGGCATGATGTGCGAATATTCTTGCCTTACTACGGTTTCCTACCCGACAAAATGGAAATTCCTCAAGATCCTGTATGGTGGGGATCTGCCATGTTCCAAAACTTTGCAGTTTACGAAACAATTCTGCCTGGTACTGATGTTCCGTTGTACTTATTTGGACATCTTGCTTTTTCAGGTCGTAGCATCTACGGTGGAGAAGATGAGTTCTGGCGATTTACACTATTTGCCAATGGAGCAGCTGAGTTTTGCTGGAATTATTGGAAGCCAGAAATCGTTCACTGTCACGATTGGCACACAGGAATGATTCCTGTGTGGATGCACCAATCTTCTGATATCACTAGCGTTTTTACCATTCACAACCTAGCTTATCAAGGTCCTTGGAGTTGGTATCTACAGAAAATTACTTGGTGTCCTTGGTACATGCAAGGACATAACGTCATGGCGGCTGCTGTGCAGTTTGCTAACAAAGTAAATACTGTTTCCCCGACTTATGCTGAGCAAATTAAGACAGCCGCTTACGGTGAACAGCTAGAAGGCTTACTGTCTTTTATTAGCGGCAAATTGTCGGGGATTGTCAATGGCATCGACACTGAGTCTTTCGATCCAGCTACCGACAAACACATTGTCCAGAACTTCACCGCCGATACGTTGGATAAACGTAAAGCGAATAAAGTTGCCTTGCAGGAAGAAGTTGGGTTGGAAGTCAATAGCAAAGCCTTTTTAATTGGTATCGTGACACGACTTGTGGAACAAAAAGGCATTGACTTGATATTACAAATTTTTGAGCGCTTCAGTGCTTATACAGATGCACAGTTTGTGGTTTTGGGAACAGGCGATCGTAACTACGAAACGCAATTATGGCAAATGGCATCTCGCTTTCCCGGACGCATTGCGACTTATTTACTGTATAATGACGCTTTGGCTCGTCGCATCTACGCAGGCAGTGATGCTTTCCTGATGCCCAGCCGTTTTGAACCCTGTGGTATTAGCCAAATGCTGGCTTTGCGTTACGGTTGTGTGCCAATTGTCCGTCGCACGGGAGGATTGGTTGACACTGTATCACACCATGAGCCGACGACACAGACAGGTACTGGTTATTGTTTTGACCGTTATGAACCACTAGATTTGTACACTTGTCTGGTTCGCGCATGGGAAGGATTCCGCTACAAGCCTCAATGGCAAGCACTACAGAAACGCGGTATGAGCCAAGACTTTAGTTGGTATCAATCTGCCAAGCAGTACGTAAACCTGTATCGCTCAATGTATGGATTACCTGATAAAGAGGATATTAGCACTTCCCGACCTTCAGGTGATGGAATTGTGAGTTCAACTGAAGAACTTATTCCACCAAGTTTGGAGCAAGCTAAGTGATTCGCTATTACTTGCGAACCGCTAAAACAATACATAATTTAATCAAACGCTCCTGAGCCACTGGGGTTTAGATGAAAAGTGAGTTAGTCTAAACCTCAGTAAGAATTTTGTGTACTATTTAGTTAGTTACAAATATGTTTTTTAAAGAACAACGCTCCGCCCTGGTATTCTGGCTAGCTCATTACTTTACTACCAGTTGACGCTAAGCGATCGCAAAGATCCACAACGGTTTTTTACTCAGCTAATCAAACATCTGCGTGCAAATCGCTACCGAAGTGCAAATGGATTAAGAGCAAAACATTTTACAGGGCAATGAAGAAGAAGGATGGAATTACTTTAAAGCGCTGGCTCGTCCAACATCTCCGAAATCTCATGTCTGATTTTAAAAGCCCAAGCATTTTTGCTTGGGCTTTTATAAACTCATGTTTAACAGCTAGGACAAATGGGCTAATAAACACAACTCTATATCAAAACCGCGAAAAGTTTTGATTGCTTGTTATCTACAACATGTAGAAATGAAAAAGGTTTGGTTTGTTCCGTTTAGTAACGGTTGTTACGGCCGTAGCCACCGCCGCCGCCGCCGCCTCCCCGCTTGCCTTCGTAACCACCACTATTACCACCTCTGTCTTCTTTGGGTTTAGCCTTATTCACTTTCAGGTCACGACCCATCCACTCAGCACCATCGAGAGCCTCGATAGCAGCTGCTTCTTCAGTTTCTGAACTCATTTCAACGAAACCAAAGCCGCGTGGACGACCAGTTTCACGGTCGGTGGGGAGCTGAATTCGTTTTACAGTACCGTATTCTGCAAAAACAGCATTCAGATCTTCTTGTGTAACTTCATAAGAGAGGTTACCTACGTAAAGTGACATGGATTATCTCCAAAATCTTGAGGGTGTAGAGATTGAGATTTCGGAGAGAAGTCTGTAAATACCAAAAGGAAAAAGCCTGTCAATACTAAAAACAAACACTGTCACCGAATTAATTCTCATCAATCACATTATGACACAGCCGCTAACTATTTCGAGTCAGAGCTAAAAAAAATGTTATAAAAATTTATATAGTCGTGCCTAAGTGGCTGCTGAGTAGGTCTGAAGCCAAGTCTGGCAGAATTAAAAGCCATTCTTGCACTCATGTAGCAGCATATTAACTGTTTGATTTTGACTAACCTAACTAAGGAGACTCGGCTACCCAGTTGCTCTTTATCTAATAACGCATCACCTGTCATTGGGTAGCTTTGTGATGATTATGACTAGCCTATTCATATTTTAGTCTCTTTGTCAAGGATACAGCTAACTATATAGCCTGATTTGTTACATAAATAAACTCATAAACTGGCTTAGGGACGGAGACAAAATAAAATGCAGAACCTTGGTTGCAGCCTTTTATTCCAGTCAGAATGCTTATAACTGGAGTTTAGACTACCGCAAGACAAAATGACTCAGGAACACTGAGTGGACAAGC
>JAQYWN010000182.1 GCA_029379265.1 Rhizonema sp. NSF051 | reverse complement strand
GGTTGGGGGTGGGGTGAGCGTGTTTACGAAAACAATGTTAATTAACCGGACATGATATGAGAGGTTTAGCCAAAGTGATTTTTTTGGTCCAAGATCTCAATTGAACCGCTCAACTCCTTCAGCGGATAGGTCCGTTGTAGTTAACATTGACGATGCCGCTTCTTGAGACTGTCACTACACTCTTAACTGTAGGAGTGCGAGAATCAGGACGATGTCCTTTAAAGCTGAATGTCCAAGTACCATGTCCATCGTAGATGTGGGGAGAGCTTTGGGCCGGCCCATACATGGAGTTCTCAGCTCGATAATTTTGTAGCCCGCCATTAGCCTTCTCAGCAGCTTCACGAGCTAAATTTTCGGCGCGTCCGAGGGTAATGAGAGATCTGCTACCGGGAACACGCTGGGCGTGGCTCGGTAGCGCGTTTGTCGTTAAGGCTATCAAGAGAACGGAAGGTAAAACAATGATTTGCTTTAGCATGGCTATGATTTCCACTTATTTTAAAATCTGCGCTTCCAAAGAATTGGGCCGCTGGCTTTTTTATTCGGGTATATATACATATAAGTATATATAAAAAAATCAAATAGCGCTCGTCCCTTGTAAAGCTTATAACCTAGGGAGTACCTACAGTTTAACTGGGAACCGTGAGAGGTACACCGTTGTCTTTCGGTTTTAATTGAAGTATAAAAGGAACTGCTTTGTGTACCCATTTAGATATAGGTGTGTAAGTAGCTGCTTCTTCTCCAAAACAGATTTCCAGCATATCAGTATGAATAATCCCTGGATTGAGAGGAATAGCTGCCATGCCAGCAGGTAGTTCCTGCGCCAAGGAACGAGTTAACCCCTCGATTGCCCACTTGGAAGTGCAGTAAGAAGCAACCAGAGGAGAAGTAGAACGTCCCCAACCGGAACTCAAGTTAATAATAATGCCATTTTTCCTTTCCACCATTGCAGGTACAAAGTGGTGAATTATGTGAATAACTCCTTTAATGTTGACATCAATCAACTGTGAAATATCTTCAGTTGAAATTTCCCAAAGTGGCGCTGGCTGATTAATAATTGCTGCATTATTAATTAGCAAATCTGGAGGTTCGTATTCTTTGAGTACACTAACCGACCAAGCTTTGACTTGTTGCTCATCGGCGACATCTACTGTGGAAAAACTGTGAGGTAAACCAAAAGAAGAGCGTAGTTTTTCCACAGCTTCTGTGGAGCGAGCGCAACCAATAACAGTATGCCCCTCCTGAATAAATTGCTCAGTCAGAGCGTAACCTAAACCCCGACTAACACCAGTGATAAGGATCAGCTTACTCATTTTTTAAACCTGTGATTGCTGTGTGATTTGAGTTTGAATGCGTTGAAGAATATGCAGCAAGAATATACCAAAAAAGGTGGTGAGGGCTGTGGCAATCCACAATGAGTCAGCGATACGGCTTAAGTCGTTCCCAAGAGGCATCGTACTGCTTCGATCCATTGCCCAACCGCCTAATATGGGACCAATAAAAAAGCCGAGCGACCAACATTGATAACTAATACCCACATAAACGCCGCGCAATGATGGGTGCGCTAACTCTGAGACAATGACTGGTGCAAACGGTTTATAAGTGGCGGTGGCGATCGACAAGACACTGAATGCTGCAATCATTCCAATCAAGGGAGATGGCATCAGATGAGTTACCCAAACTAAAAAGAATCCACCAGTCCACAACAACATTGAGATTTTGAGAACCTGAACTTTCAACAGTGAAGTCAATATCTGTACAAGCGGTAACTGCAACACTGCACCAATGCCGATATAAAACCAAGTATACAGGTTTGCAACACTAACTAATGGTTCTACATTGGTGGAAACGAAGTTTGTAAAATAGAGTGGTAGTGTACTATGAACCAAAGCAATGTACGTTGTAAACAGAACGTTGATCGATACAAACAGTTGTAGTGATTTATCCTTTAATGCTACATCAAATCCTTGTAGTGGATCAGTATGTTCGTTCCCCTCAGGATGAGTATCTGTAACGGCAATTTGAATTAACATCAAAAACACTAAGAAAACCAGCCCAGCAATCAAAAACAGCGTTTGCACCTGTGAGATGCGAGAAAGTAATATGCCCCCGCAGATAATTCCCAGTCCACTACCCAGACTATCTGCCAATACCATAAAGCCAAACGCTTTCGAGCGTTGTTCGCTCTTGGTGACATCGATCACTGCCGCATCTGCCGCCGTCCAATAGCATCCAGAAGCTAATCCCATAATCACATTAGCGACGTAAAGCATTGGTAGATTTGGTAGCAATGCTAACACAATTGCTGCCAGAATAGACAATCCTGCGGAGAACAAGAGTGTTTGTTTGCGACCATACTTGGGAGAGTCTGCTAAGTAGCCACCCAGGAAATGTCCTACAACCCCAGCTAGCGCTCCACTCCCTCTTGCCATCCCAACTGTCGTTGCTCCGAAGCCCAATTGATTGACAAAAATCAGTGGGATAAAAAACAGGATGCTGCCATGTCCTATTTGATACAAAGCACGAACTATCGCCTGTATCCAGACTTGATCACCTGATGGTTGAAGCAGCTCAGTTCGGCTCACAATACTTTGATTTTTCACTCTTGTACCTAGAAATTTTTCTGCCAACCTACTTACAAGCGGTGACGAGGAATGGTAACAAGCCCTTGAGGAAAGCTACCATTAATTGACTCGATTGGGAAGGGTGAACTATCTATCTCGCTTAAAGTCCCATCTGTTGGGTTCACCTTGAAAACATCTATTGCATTACCTTCAAGTGTATTGCCCGAAGTGCGACGATCAACCACTTGCAGTAAGGATTCATTTGAGTTGAAAGTTAACTCCGTTGCTGCTGCAGAATTTTGTTTTATCGTCACCCTCTGAATCTCTTTTGGTGTTGTTGGATCTGCGAGATCGAAGACACTCACACTATTATCGTCAGTGTTCGCTACGTACAAATTCTCCCAGGCAATCTAACCAACCGTTACCCTTGCCTATTGGGAGTCGATTTTGGGCAAGCCTACACTGTCTTGAAGGGCAGTGTAAGTAGTTGACCATGTCGAACTCAGGTTAAACTAATTAGAGAACTCACTGCTTCTAAGATACTGTCTATGCAGCTACTTCATACTACCGACAAAGATTTTTCTAGTAGATTCAAAACTCTTGTCAGCGATCGCCGAGAAGCTACAGTTGATGTTAGTGGGACAGTACGCGAGATTCTAGCTGATGTCAAAGTGCGTGGTGATGCCGCCCTCAAGGAATATACTAGCCGCTTTGATCACTACAATCTCCAATCTTTGCATCTGAGCGAAACCTTTATTGCCGAACACGCGGCACAATGTCCTATTGAAGTCAAAGCGGCGCTGGAACTGGCGGCCGAAAGGATTGCAGCTTTCCATCAAAAACAACTACCGCAAGATATTGCCTACACCGATACAGTCGGGGTAAAACTGGGATTAAATTGGATATCTCTGTCTCAAGTGGGAATTTATGTACCAGGAGGACGTGCCAGCTATCCTAGTTCTTTACTGATGAACGCCATACCTGCCAAAATTGTCGGCGTAGAACGAATCGTGATGACAGTACCGATGCCTCGCGGTGAGATTAATTCCGCCGTACTCGCAGCCGCTCAAATTGCAGGTGTCACGGAAATTTACGGTATTGGTGGGGCGCAAGCGATCGCCGCATTAGCCTATGGTACACAAAGTATTGCCCCCGTAGATAAAATTGTTGGTCCTGGTAATGCTTATGTTGCTGAAGCTAAACGTCAAGTATTTGGTACTGTTGGCATTGACAGTATAGCCGGTCCTTCAGAAATTTTGGTGGTAGCCGACAGCCAAAATAACCCAAACTGGATTGCCTGGGATTTGCTATCGCAAGCAGAACACGATCCAAGTGCCCAGTCAATTTTGATTACTGATTCGGAAATTTTTGCTCAGCAAGTGATCGCAGAGGTTGAGCAAATTCTCACCAACCTGCCTACCAAAGAAGTCGCCAATGCCAGTTGGCAAAATTATGCAGCCGTGATTCTTGTCAGCGATTTGATAGAAAGTATACCACTACTAAATCAATTAGCTCCAGAACATGTGGAATTATGCGTTGACAACCCACAAATACTTGCCAATCAAATTAAGTGTGCTGGTAGCGTGTTTCTAGGACGTTATACCCCAGAAGCAGTTGGCGATTACCTAGGAGGCCCCAACCATGTTTTGCCTACTGCACGTTCTGCCCGATTTGCCTCTGGCTTGAGTGTCTACGACTTTCTCAAGCGGATTACCTATTTGGAATGCAATCAACAAGCATTACAGACAATAGGCACTGCAGCTGTGACTTTAGCACAAGCAGAAGGTTTACCTGCCCATGCAGGTAGTGTATCTGTGCGCCTGCAATCATAAGCTGAAATAAGCTCCCGCACTGCGGCTTGCATGATTTGCGCTCTTGTTGGGTAAAGATTCGATGACTGATTGATATTTCTTGGAGTAGTTTGCTTTTTCTTCCAATCGGTCAGTGTCATAGACTTATGGAAACTCAGAGATATGCTATTTTTTAAATATCAGTAATCAAATCATCACGCCCTACCCATTTAATCATTTTTCTGCAATAAGCGCATTCGTTCTCTCCCCTCCCAACCTGGATATGCTTGTGCGGGTTGCCAGTCTTCCAAAAGGGTAAAGTGAGGGGCAAACAGCTCGTCTAATTCGTTTACTTTAACACCATAAGGAGGACCATTTCCCTGGTTCGGTGGATTCACAAAAAAAACAGCCAACAGTTTTCCACTCCTCTTGAGTACTGTAGCAACTGATTTAACATAATTGGGGCGCTGTTCGGGAGCAATAGCACAAAAACAGGTGTGTTCCCAAACCCAATCAAATGAGGAGTCTAACTCTTTAGGTAGGTTAAAGATGTCAGCGATGAGATAGGTTTCGTCACCTACTGTTGGGAAACTTTGGGCAGCAGCTATTGCACTCGGAGCAAAATCCACTCCTACCACCTGACAACCTTGCTGAGATAGAGCTCGAACATCATGTCCATAGCCGCAGCCTACCACAAGAATCTTGCCGCTCAGAGGATGATTGGATAGAAATTCCAACAATCCTGGAGTTGCTTTTCCTTTGTCCCAAGGTGTATCTAAAGATTGATAGCGTTGTTCCCAATCAAGTCCCATCCGTGTAATTCCTTGAATAGTTCGATTCTGTATCCCGTGCTTGGATTTGAAAAACCTCGTTTTAGGTATTGTCTGCCGTTTATCGACCCGAATAATTAGCGATCGCTACGGACTTAAATTTTGTCTATACTTATATACATAGATCACAACATTTGTCAATGTATAAGTCTTATTTTGTTAACATTAGCTGATTACCGCCCGCTAGTCGAAAGTTTCTACAGCAGATCTCCCATAGTCGGGAACAACCGAGCGAGTTTATACTTACTAAGTGATTAGGGCAGAGTGTCAAAAAATATCATTAAATACACTCTCACCCTTGTTTCCCAATTTTAGGTAAGTTTATGCGAAAGCACTTTCGTGTGAAGATTTTTCTGTTGTTCACTTTGGCAAGTATGACTGTAGCATCTGGTGCTAGTGCAAATCCTGACAGTAGTACTTTAACTGTTGAGATTGATGGGCTGAAAAATCGTCAGGGACAGATTTGCGTCAGTATTTTTGCTAGCAGTCAAGGCTTTCCTAGTAGTGCTAGCAATGCGGTGCAAAATCAATGCGTGCCAATTACTAATAAATCCGAGCAAGTGACTTTTAGGAATTTGAAGCCTGGAAGTTATGCTGTATCAGCGCTGCATGATACTAAAGGCGATCAAAAAATTCATCGCAATATCTTGGGAATTCCTACTGAAGGCTTTGGTTTCTCTAGTAATCCGACAATTCTCACAGGTCCACCTAAGTTTGGAGATTCAGCATTTTTAGTAGCAGGACCAAATACAAACATTCAAATACAATTGATATATCTTTTGGGTGGGTGATTGAGAAAGGAAAATGGGGAAGAGAATTTCCCGATATTCTCCATTCCCCATATAGTAACCCGGCGTTGCGGATTATTGTGCGATTCGTTTAAGTTTTATTGTTGTTGAACCATAAAGGGATACTGCGGGTTAAAACGCGATCGGCCGGATACAGTACTCTATCCGGTAGACTTCTCCTACCGATTGATAGAAACCTCACGTTGTAGTCCATTAGAGAGCGTGGCGTGGAATGATAGTATTTACTCGTCTTAAGAAAAGAGTGAGATAAGTTGAATTTTTACTTTTACCTTGTAGTATTAGTATAGCGCGGCATCCATAATCAGAGAGTTTCAAACTGCGATTTAAACCTAGTCTCTGTACGTATTATCTCCTGTTTCCTGATAAGTGATGTCATTCGTTCTTGATAAATTTATCGGAAAGCATCCGTAAAATTACAAAAAATTAGGGTGTCGGGGGTAGGGTGTCGGGTGTCGGGTTTGAAAAAGATCATATGCGGGGTAGATTTAAAGCCTACCTTTGAAAAAAGATGTATTTCTCGACAAGCAGTGCGATGAAATGAGGGCGTACTCGCTCGCACTCCTTGAGTACTCTATCCGGTAGACTTTGCGTCCAAGTTTCATTCAATCCCACGTTCTAAGTGATCGCCCTACACCCCGCACCCCGCACCCTACACCATGCGTGAAGTCACTACTTCAAGATAATAAATAGGTGACACTGTGTTAAGCTTCCTGAGTGATTTAAGTAAAGCGCTCATAGTGCGTTATTTTTAGTAAACGCTTATGATTGAATCCAAATTCAATGAGATTAAAACCATGAAAGTGTGCAAACGTATTCGCGGTGGTACCACTGAGAAGCGGCTTGTCGTAGACATCCTAGTTTGGGACTCTAATAGTCACCAATGAAATATGAAATTACCATCTTACACAGTAAACAAGACAGCAAAAATTCATGAGACTAACAAGACGGAAAAGCATTCTTACTCTCATCGGTACTGTCTTGATAATCTTAGGTTTGAGAAGCCATCGCTCACGCACCCAGAAGAATTCCAACTCTCCTCAGAAGAACGAACTTTCAGAAGCCTTAGATGTGTTATCAGTACCTGAAATTGACAAAGAGCGAATGTATCAGAATTTTCTCAAAGCTGCGGCAGGTGGCTTTCAAGACAATCCAGCACTTTTGTATCAAGGAATTCAAACATCACCGTATAAAGAACAAATTAATGATTATCCTTCTCGTTTAAAGCAGAAACCTGATGGAGAAAATTTAGTGAATGACACTGATGATAAATTCAGTTCTTATCCCATCATTGGGCAACTTCCTAAAATTGAAGATGATAGTCTACAATTTCTCCATGAAGACATTACAGAAGCTTGTATCTGCATTGGCAGATTTTCATCTGGACAATTCAAGGCGAAGTGGCTGGGAAGAAATGCACTGAGTAATCAAGAATTTTGGAGCGCCACTAAATTTATTCCTGTCCTCAATCTTGTTTCTTCACTCAATACAAGTATACCTGATGTTGATGTAGATTCCTGTGTAATTAGTGGTGTAGATCAACAAGGAAATCAAAGACGTTTGCCTCTATATAATTTGGTCAGAGATGTCGTGAGCTATGAAGAAAAGATCGCAACATCAAATTCTCTTGCAGACATGTTCAAAAGATTTTATTCTCAATTGGATTTAGAAAATTGGCTGCAAAGCATGACTGGCAATAAACACTTGATTTTCCGAGGTGACTACGGCGAAGAGCCTTTTATCAATCAACCAAAAGTTATTCAAGGAATCACAGAAAAAGCGATCGCGATCGCTGATTCCGAACCAATTCATCCTGATTGGACAGATAACACTATGTCTGCCTATGATTTGACTAGAGCGATCTCAATGCTAGGTTGGCACAATTATATTCCACCAGAATCGCGTCTACCGGGCGTCAAGTGGAAAAACCTTGAAAGTATTATCAGAGCGATGGGAACAGATCCAGCACGTTTCACAGATCTAGCTATCAAAGAGTTAGGTTTACAAAATACCCTCGATTCTGTTGTCATTCTCTCAAAAATTGGCAATGGGGTGACAATTCTCAGGAAGAGAACTGAAGCTGTTTATGTCGCTTTAGTACAGTTTGTTGTTCGTTCCCCAGAGAAGTTGGGACAGGCTAAATTGGTGACGTTAAGTATGGCTTTAAAAGCAGCGAGGGCAAAAGTTCCAAGGGATCTGAACCGCGAAGTTGTGGAACTTGATGCTCGCATGGCAACGGAAGTCACTCAGATTCTACAAAAAGCACTGATGTCAGAATTAGTTTGAACCACATGGAGAGGAACGGCAACATTATCGTCAACCTGGCAGCAATGTTACTGACGTGAGTGGGTATCGACGCCATTGATGGAGCATTGCTTTTCAAAACGCTATCTGTTCCTCAAAGAACTCGCACGCTTTGCAATAAGGAATTCTGCCGATCTCATGAAATTTCCAAAGTTTCCAGAATAAAATCTGACGGCTAAATTTTTCATGCTGATGTTGATAGTCAAGATAGCTACGCTTTCGCACTACGTACCAAAATCACAGTACAATTACTCTGACGAGAAATATTCTCTGGAATGTTTCCTTTAATTGTTTGTTGTAGAAGCCCTTCACGACTTGCCCCCAAAACAATGACATCACTGTTGTCAACGTTTGCACACTTAATGACTGCTTCACAAACAGAACTAGCGTGGATAGGAGTCACTGTCACTTCCCCACTGGCTTTACGCCTGAGAAAGCGGACAGCTTTTTCCAATACCGTGGTGTCAGGAGTAGATTCCGTCGGCTGGAAAACTTGACAGAGATTAATTTTAGGCGACGAACTTAGGGAAGCAAGCGCAGGTAGAAGTTGAATTGCTTGCCTGGAGTTAGGACCCCCTGCGATTGGTACCAACCAACGATCAAAGCTTCTTTTTCCATTCAATTTAGCTAAGACAACATCACATCCAGCCTGTCGAATCACAGCATCTACAACTCGACTGAATACGCGACCGGGGGTAAAGGTGCTGCCTTTCCAGCCCATGAAAACTAAGTCAATATGTCGCTCTTTGATAGTCTCTAAAATTGCGGCAGCAGTATCATGTGCTACTCGTATCTGAGTATGGACGGGAATCTGCAAACTATCTCCTAACTGCACTGCCTGACGCAACAGTTGATCGCTAGCAGTGGTTTGCACTGGTGTTTCCGCAGGATTGCAACTGCGAGGCACGATGATGACCTGCAAACATTCTAGTTCGTAGTTGCGCTGTTTGGCGATCGCTCCCGCAATTTCCAGTAAAGTCTTAGCTGTCTGTGGATGCGATAACGGTAAAAGCAACCGTCCTTTGCCTGTCGCGGGGGCGCGAGTTTGGCAAACGACATACGAAGGTTCTGGTTTCGGTCCAGTTTGTTTGGTATCACCACTCAATCGCTCGGCTTCCACCCGAATAATATCACTGCGTGTAATAATTCCTACCAATCTTCTTCCTTCTGTCACTGGCAAACAACTCAAGTTATAATGATTGAGCAAATGCAACACATAAGCTAACGTTGCTGTTGGGTTCGCCGTGACTGGTGCAGGTGTCATCACTCTCGCTATCAATGTATCTCCACCTAACTGTTGTGATGCCTTGTCGGCGATATCTTTTTGAGTGACGATGCCAACGACTTTACCCTCTTCGACAACTGGAAAGTTGCGATGCTGGGAGAGGGAAAACGCCTGCACCGCTTCATCCCAAGTCATCAAACTGGAGAGAGTTTCCACTCGTCGCTGCATGACATCTGCTGCACTTATACTTGCTAAAAGTCCTTCTGTGGTTGCGTCTTTTTCTAAGTGAATGCCATTCCACTCCAAAAGGAGATCATAAAGCGATCCTGGCATCACTTTTTCTGCTACTAAGTAGGCAACCACCGAACCGATCATCAGCGGTAGCACCAAGTTAAAATTTGTCGTCATTTCAAAGACAATGACGATGCTAGTAATTGGCACTCTGGCTACAGCACTTAAAAACGTACCCATTCCCGCCAACGCATAAGTTGTGGGAGCCGTGACTCCCAGTATATTATGCTCTGCGATCCCAAACAAATAACCGAGAGCAGATCCTAAAAGCAAAGGAGGAACTAACAATCCTCCTGACGCTCCCGAACCATATGCGATTAATGTGAGAAGAAACTGAACCACAAAAACGACAAATACGACTTGAGGACTGAGTTCGCCAGCAGTCAGTATTTCTCGTAATCCAGTACTATCACGGAACTCTTCAGGTAAAAAAGCGACTACAAAACCGCAGATTAACCCAGCTAAGCCGATCTTTAAAGGTAATCCAACGCGCAACAATCGGCGGTTCAAGTTCAGAAAAGCGATAATTCCTTTGTTAAATAAAGCCCCCAGCAACCCCGCCACGACTCCTAACAACAAATAGAAAGGAATTTCCTGGAGCGAAAAATTGGTTTTCAACGCAGTCAACTCTAGAGTTAAGCTATGTCCTCCCAACCACCGAGAAACAACCGCACCAATGAAAGAAGCGAGTATCGCTGTCCCCATCGTCAAACCGGATACATCTTGCAGGAGTTCTTCAACAACAAAGAGGACTCCCGTAATTGGAGCATTAAACGCTGCCGCTAAACCAGCACCAGCACCAGCTGCAATCATTTGGCGGCGGTAATCTGGGGAAGTAGGAAATACACGACTCAGTTCATTGGCTAATGCTGCTCCCACCTGTAGTGTTGGACCTTCCCGACCTAACGGTAAACCAGAACCTAGTGCTATCACTGAGCTTAAAAGCTTGACCACAGCGACTCGCAAATCCAGTGCCATTGGTACTTTGGCAAGTACAGCTTTGACTTGGGAAATGCCGCTTCCAGAAGCCTCAGGAGCAAATTTTTCTATTAACCAACCACAGACGAGTCCGCCAATTAAACCAAACCCAGGTAGTACCAACCAAGCTGGTAGTATTTCAGTTGTATGGACTCGCCATGTACCAAAAACACCCACACCTTGCTTTAAGAAGACTCCTGCTAGCGCTGAAACCAAGCCAATTACACAAGCTTGAAAAATCGCAAAGCGCTTGGGTTGCAAAAGTTGGCGGTAGACCTTGAGCCAAAAAATCTTTCCCCTGACTAACATTTTTTAGTAATTACTTTTATACTGACAAATTATTCGCTATAAGTGCGTTAAGGCATCTCTAAATGCCATAAAGTTACTATCTATCCTTTTCATTACGATTGACTAAACACAAGTTACAACTTTAACTCATAATTTATGTAGATTATAATTTAACACTTTAATGCCAAGCACCATCACATTAATAATTTCATATTCATAGCTTTCACTATAAAAATGAAATACAAATGAAATTTTGCTACTCCTAAAGACGGAGGCGATCAAAAGTAAGCGGTAAGATAGGTTGGGCTGAGGTTCAGGCTGCTATAATGCCACGCTTAAAAACCTGGTACTTGGGTTGTGGACGCTTTGTGTAAAAGCATTTATCTGCTTGATTGCCGTAAGTTATTCTAAAAAATGTGACTAAAGATAGATTTATTATTATTAATC
>JAQYWN010000181.1 GCA_029379265.1 Rhizonema sp. NSF051 | reverse complement strand
CAAGATGATTATTACTTAAGTCGATTAAATTAGTTAGTGTTATGCTTACTAGTGGAACTACAGAAAATAAATTTCGGGGTGTGTTCGCAAAAAAACACGTTCTTAAAGGAGAGTTCATTGAAAAAGTACTAGTATTTTTTACGCTCGAAAAAAATTAAGAAGACTGAGTAAACAGTTTTGTACAACTATTACTTTTTCTATAAAACAAAAATAGATGCTGTACTTACGTTAGTTTCATGTTCTCTTTGTAACTATTCATAAAATCTCAATACTGATTGTATACATAAATTTGATCAACAAGTCATAAAGTTAATCGCCTTTCGAGGGATAAAAGAGCGAGAAGAAATTACACACAAGTAGAAGGAGGTATAGTTTGATGTTTTAGAGTAATATTTTTCATGTTCTCATGACAGCAAAGCTGTTTTTTTCCAAGAAAAAGTTAACGAACATCCAACACAAAAAGACAAAAGTTTCATCTTTGGCAGAGGTATGGGAGTCTCTTTTAACAGGTGCAAAATCGCTCTATGCGACTGATACTTTTATGCCTGCTACTCTGCAGATGGACTTTCAGCGATAAAGAAAGATTGACCGAACCAAACTATTTGACAGTGCAATTACAAGAGCTATGAATATATTCTGCTGACTTCAGAGTTTTCACAATACATAAATTACATGCGACGCCAATGTTTTTTTGACATCACGAAGAGCGTTCTTCTCTCTATGAGTCAGATTGAGGTGGAAGAGGAAATGACCTTCTTCTATCCTGAGACTATTTCATCTCAAATGTAGACGTTATAAGGATTTGGGCAATCAGTAACTTGAATAAATTAACGAACGAGACATTAGTTGAGCAGTCTGATCTCCTCCCTCGCTTTCTTCGACTAGCTATTGCCAATGTCGTTTCCAGTGTGATTGTGCCACTGGCGAGTACGCTTAGTATCTTCTTCTTAGGGCATCTGCCAGAAATTCACCACTTGGCAGGAGCAACCTTGGCTGGAAGCCTGATTAACAATCTTTACATGGTTTTAGGCTTTTTACGAACGAGTACAACTGGGGTAACATCTCAAGCTGTAGGACGAGATGACCGAGAGGCTCTGCTGTTGGTGGTACTACGTAATGGTATAATTGCTCTGGTACTGGGTGTTGCGATAGTACTCTTGCAGTACCCTTTGAGATATCTGGGATTTGCTCTGTACACTGTGACTCCAGAAGTCAAAGCTTCAGCTATTGCTTATTTCCACGCTCAGATTTGGGCAGCGCCTGCCATTTTACTCAACTGTGTTTTGAACGGTTGGTTTCTGGGACAGGAACAAAATGGCTTGATTTTGCTGTTGTCCCTCGTAGGCAATGCTGCCAATATTGCACTCGACTACCTCTTTATTGTGCGGTGGGGCTGGGAAAGTACTGGTGCTGGACTATCCGGTTGTATTAGCCAGTATCTGACTCTGTTGGTAGGATTGATTTTTTTCTATAAACAAATCAATTGGGAAGAGGTACGATGTGTATCTGGAAAAATTTGGGACAGTTCAGCTTTACAATCCACCTTGATTCTGAATGGAAACATCTTTGTCACCTATCTGTTGATTCTCTTTGCCTTCATCATATTTGACTACCAAAGTTCAAGCATGGGGACGATTACATATACTGAAAATGCATTGCTTATACAAATCTACACTTTGACCGGTTACTTTATTGGCGGAATAGGATGTTGTACGGAAACTCTGACAGGAAACTTTAAAGGGAAAGGAGCAACGAATCTGTTGGTACCCCTACTTGGGATTGCCGTGGGAAGCAGTTTACTGGTGGGACTCTCTTTCACAGGAGCGTGTGTCCTATTTCCTCAAACTGTTTTTGGGCTGTTAACCAACCACACTGAAGTCACCGAGAACATTGATGTTTATGTTTCCTGGTTAGTACCTGTGCTAGGATTTGGTTCAATTGCTTGGATGCTGGAAGGGTACTTCTCGGGTTTGGCAGAAGGGCATACCCTCCGTAATGTTAGCTTAGTTGCTATTGTGCTGGGATTTGCGCCTATAGCTTTTGTAGCCTGGCAGTTTCACAGTAACCATCTTTTGTGGTTGGCTTTATCTTTGTTCTATGCAATCAGAATGGTTGCGCTTGCCGTACAGTTACCCAGGACGCTTGGAAGTGATGTTGAGGATGGTATTGCATTAGACATCTCCAAAATTTAATTTATTTTGGGATAAAATCAGATTTTCATTTGGTTGCTGATCCACACGAGGAAGACGTTTTAATGTCTCTCAATTTTCAAAACAGCCACAACCAAACTGGAATCATGATCAGTAAAACGATCATCCCCATTGCCAATGTAGTTACCGTAAGGTCGCGGTCAAGATTGAAGGTTTCGGCAATGACGAGTGTGGCGAAAGCTGGCGGCATTGCCATTTGTAAAACAATCACCTCTGCTATTGCGCCAGTTAAACCAAAAAGTGATAAAATGGTGCCAAGAATCAGGGGAACTATGAGCATTTTGATTCCCAAGCCGATCGCTGCCCACTTTAAGCTGTGCTGAAAATTTAGCCGTGCAAGTCGCATTCCAATTAACATTAGAGATAAAGCCACCGCACTCCAAGCTAGTGTCTCCAGACAGAATTCAACAGGAGGTGCGATCGCCACTCCTCGAAACAGCAAGCCAAACCCAAAACTCCACAAGGCAGGATTAATGGTAATTGCCTGAATCATGTGCCTACGATTTTGAAGAGTACCACTAAAACGCGCTGCCAAAGCCACACCGAACCCATAGGCTCCCAATGTTGTCCCCAGCAAATCGTAGAATATTGCCCAAGCAAAATATTCTCTGCCTACCAGTGCTAGAGTGACGGGATAGCCGAGATAACCTGTGTTACCCACCATTGCTGCCAAAACAAAACTACCTTGAGTCGGTATTGGAGGGACGGTATTTGTCCGATGGGCTTGCCATTTGATTAAGACCCATGCTAAAAATGCTCCTAATAAAATAGCTGCATGGGCGATCGCCGGAGCAATCCAAATTGACCCTGATAAATCAGCTTTGTGTAAAAAGTTTATAATGCTTATCGGTACACCTACCCAAAAGAGAAACTGTCCCAAACGAGTGGGCACTATAGCTGGCATTGTACGTCCTATGATTAAGCCTACTAGGACTAATCCTATTAGTTTGGAGTAAAGTTCTATTATATTTGCCAATAATGCACCTTGAAGAGTAAGTGTTTATACCAAGTAGCAGTCAGTCAAAAGCTAATAGCTTACATAATGTATTATGTGTGAAGACAACGGACAGTCACTATAATCGTTTATGGTTATTCAACAACAGCAGGAGCTAACCCTTGGATAATACTGGGTTTTCTGGAAAACCGCAAAACTCACCTTCTGGTGAAGACATTCCGCCAGCTTTCCGCGATACTCCCGAAGCAGTACCCACATCAACTAAGATGCGCGTTCGCCCCCTGGTATTGGTGATTGGAGGATTTGCGGGATTTGTCCTGCTGGCTTTAATCAGTGGTTATTTGTTTTCCACTTATGCACCTAAAACAAATACTGTTTCTCAGCTCAATCCTACGAGTTCGCCAACTATAACCCCACCACAAACAGGTAGTTCTGTCAACCAAAACAAATATGCTGGTACGCTTTTGGGGCATCTTTCCTACCCAGAAGCACCTGAGTCAGATCTCGTCCCGATTTCAGCAGATGGGCGCATTAGAATGCGAAAAGCCGCAGCACAAAGTTATCGGGAGATGACACAAGCAGCGCGACGTGCGGGTGTTCTTTTAGTGCCAATTTCTGCGTTTCGTTCGGTGAAAGATCAAGAGCAGTTGTTTTTTGGTGTTGGTGCCCAGCGCAATCAGTCACCAGCAGAACGAGCAGCTGTCAGCGCCCCTCCTGGTTATAGCGAACATCACACAGGTTACGCTGTGGATGTTGGCGATGGGGCAGCACCATCAACAAACGTGAATCCCAACTTTGACAAAACGAAAGCTTTTCAATGGCTGCAAGCAAATGCGGCGCGTTTCAGCTTTGAAATTTCCTTTCCTAAAGACAATGTTCAAGGTGTGAGTTATGAAGCTTGGCACTGGCGTTATGTGGGCGATCGCGATAGCTTGGAAATGTTCTATAAAGCCAGGAATTTAAAACCTGCTAAGATATCGCAGTGAAAGAAGCACCTTGATCAATTCACTCATATCGCTCGTTCGCACTATAGCAGTCCTAAATCATTCGTGAAAAACTAGATCCCCGACTTCTTTAAGAAGTCGGGGATCTAGTATAGAACTGAGGTTCGCCGACTCCCAAGACTACTCGGATAAGCCAAAATTAGAATCCCGGTTTCTCCAAGAATCCGGGATTCTGGCACCTCAACTATTGACGAAGCACGCGCAACTACAAGCTTTTATATTATACGTACTCAAATATTTCCTTTGAAGAATGATGAACCAATACGGTTCAGTTAAGATAAATGACCTACCCTCAATCAATATAGAGAAGCGCTGTTTGAAGCGTCTCGGAACAGCCAACAATGCCTACCGATCAACCCTAGCTCAACCGTATTAAATGATAAACCTATGCCTTATAGTAAATTTACTCTCAGCAAAGCTGTAGAGGATTTCCAACTTACAATTGTTGAAGGGAGCCGCTTCCTACCAGAAATTCCCTTGGTCACTCCTACTCCTTTGCTTCAAGATATTCTTAAAGAAACGCTTCCCTGGGCGATCGCAGTGAGTAGCGAGAAAGCCCGTTCTGAGGGCATCATCAATCCTGTATTATTGGAGGTAAAACGCCAGCTTCAGGGACGGATTAGCGTTTTCTCTGGCGAGGAATTCAATGTAGAACCAGAGGCTGAACTCACAGGCTATGTTGACTTTCTCATTAGTCGTTCTCCGGAGCAACTATTTATCAAAGCCCCTGCGGTTATTCTAGTGGAAGCCAAGAAGGAAGATCTTAAACCAGTGCTAGGGCAGTGCCTTGCGGAGATGGTTGCAGCTCAACGCTTTAACCAAAAAAAGCTACAGCCTATTTCGACGATTTACGGAACAGTAACTAGTGGGACGGTTTGGCGGTTTCTTAAGCTAGAAGGGCAATGCGCGTCTATTGATCTTACAGATTACCCCCTCCCTCCGGTTGAGCAAATTTTGGGCTTTCTGGTTTGGATGGTGCAGGAGGGCTGATCTAGTGCAGGCTTTAGGGTTGGAATTACGACTGAAGACGATCAACGGCTCCATGCATTGTCGTGATCGTTGCGGCAATTCGATCCAGTTCAATGGAGACGAGCGTATGTTCACGGATGACGAGCAGTGTGGGAGTGATACCGCTTGAATTGATGGCTCGTTCAGCGATGCGGATTGTGTGGAGTTGCTGAACGTGCATGTGTATCGGTTCTAACAAGGCATCTAGATCAGGTAAGGGTTGAAGCAAAGTTGTGTGTTCGAGGAAGTCAGCCTGATTTGTGAGGGTAACTGCGATTGCCTCTGTAAATGAGTTGATATCGGGAAGTTTGCGGTTACCAGTGAATTCACGTAAGTGTTCGCTCAAGGTTGTCACGGTATTAGAAAAGCTGCGGGTGTAGAGAACTAAAGCCATCACGGCCTCAACTTCTCCCCGCAGACGACTCGGTTCGCTCAAGAGTCGTTGAATCGCTGCCGCCGTGTTAGCATTTTGTAACTCCGTTTGACGACGTGCCGCGTTAATTGTGCGCGGATTTTGTGCCACCGTATCATACGCTGCGATCACTCGTTGAAAGTAGGCGAGGTTGGCACGAATCGTTTGTGCAAGTTGAGCTGGCAGGCGGCATCGTTCCCAACTGGGAAACAGCAGATACCCTCCTACTAGTGCCAATCCACCGCCAATCACCGTGTTGAGAATCCGCCAGATGCTCAGCCTCCAGTCACCCGTATTGGTGATATGGACTAACACCAAAATTAAGGGTGTTACCACGATGACAAACACACCGTAGTTGAGCGGCTTTACGGCAAACGCCACAAATACTAGCAACGCCAAAAACAACAGTAATATCCAGGCATTCTGAATCATGGATGTCAATGCGATCGCCACCACTCCACCCAAGATGGTTCCACCAATTCGCTGCACAGCTCTTTGAAATGTCCCACCAAAGTTCGGTTTGAGAATCACCAGCACCGAGAGTGGTACCCAGTAGCCCCGCAATAAATGTAACGAATACGCAAGTAGAACAGCGATCGCCGTCGTCAACCCCAACCGCAAGGCATGACGCAATCCAGTTGACTGGAAGGTGAGGTTATCTTTGAGAGTTTGAACGACTGAAGGAGATTCCTCCATCCACTCGTTCGTGTCTGGTTGGGAGAGGGGTGGTGTTGAGCCTCCAAGCTGCTTGGCAATTTCTGCATCAGTGTAAACTTGTTTGACTAGCTGTTGCAGGCTGTTCATCACTTTCCGAATATTAACTAATCCATAATATTCATCGACTTCGTGAATTGACTGACTTTTAAGAACTTCCAGCTTAGCTTCTAATGCTTCGATAGATTGAGCGAGTTCCTTACAAGAAATTTCTCCTCCACCTTTTTTGCTCGTGGTTGAGATTTGAGCAACTACGAGCGCTACTTCTTGCATTACGAGTTCAACTTCCCAATGGACTTGAGCAAAAATTGGATTACTAGAAGCAATCTCCAAAATTTCTGTCAGTGCAACAACAGCATTTGTAATTCTACCAAGATCCTCTAGTAAGATGAGTAATTGAACTCCTCGACGGCTTGCCCCTTGTCGCCCCATGCGAACGCCTGCCCAAACTAAGCGAGCCGTTTTTAGACGATCAATAACTACATCGTAAGCTTGTGCAAAGTTTTCTGACCATTTTTGGCTATATTTTGCCAGGTGCAGTTTATAGGTTGCCAGTTGAATAAATCTGGTTAATCTTAGATAAGACTCTGCCACTGCCTCAAGCACGGGTTGATAAGGATGCAACACCCACAATCCCAAAGACAACACCATTGCCCAAATTCCGCCTGCTAAAGTGAGTTCGCACCGCTGGAGAGCAGTTGAAAGAGTGGTGGGCGTAAAGATCGCTGTGACAAACGTCAGGGTGGTAACAAAGCCAACCAGATTTGCTGTGTTACCATACAAATTTGCTAAACCAGATACAAAGCAGCAAAAAAACGTCAGCACGACAGCGAGCCAAGAAATACCCGCAACCTGGGATGCTAACAAAGTGGCGAGCGTAACTCCCACAATCGCTGTGAACATGGCGATCGCCCGGTGACGATATGCACCGCCTACGTCTGTCAGGATTGTTAAAAATACGGCCAGCGCTGCTTGTATACCATTTACAAGAGAACCTGTCAATAGCCCCAAGACAATTGGCACTGACATACCTACCGTCGCTCGTAAACCCAACGAAATGTCAGGCTTGCCCTTCTCCAATTGAAAGTGCTTCAGGAGCAACTCATGAGTCAACGTATTTAACTTTATTTCACGCACTGATTATGACACTCACCTGCATTTCGATTGCTATATATTAAGTCCAGAAAACCCTATTCCTCAAGCGCAGCTTTACTAAGGTGTGATTACACAATAATCATAAATATTCAAGCACACTTGATGTCAAGATTACGGATGTCGGTGAATGCGTGAGAGCGAAATTAAGTAGGTAGGTGTTAAACATGGAGTGAAAATAGTTTAGAGGCATAAAGAAGCGGCGCGTCTTTTGTAATTGGGTTGACGCATAACTTATTCGTGGAGAGGTCTGTTGTGCAAATAATCTATGTTAATAAATTATGCAATCATCTTGTTTCTCATCTTGATTTGTGACCAGTGGTGAGGCTTGATTCCAACTGCCTGAGAAGACAAACGCCTCTAAGGGCTTACGTGAGCGTAGGGCTAACTCTCGTTGCAACAACTTTTCTGACAGGCTTTCTGGAATTCCGACATAACCCAAAGCAATCGCTGCCACTGGCTCATAACCCTCAGATCTGCTATAAACTTCTTTTGCTTTAGGCACGTCAAATCCCGCCATTTGGTGGATAAATGACCCTAATGCAGTTGCTTGTATTGCCATTTCAGCAACAGCCGCCGCTACATTTTTCCTAGACAAAAACGGACAACTGTCTTCGCACTCGCTTACTAGTCCTATATTAGCCTTGGTTTTCACCTAAAGCTGTAGCATCATTAGTAATAGCATCTGGCAGTTCATTCTCCACTCGCCGCAGGCGAGGATATTGGTAAGCGACAACAGTTCCCAGCATGGTGAGGGCTCCCATGACTATAAACAGTAGACCAATGCCGCGTCCTCGTCCGACACCAATGATGCGTCCGATGCATGCAGTCAAAGGACTGTTGCTGGTCATTAGAGGCTCGAAAACTTTGTCAGTCAAGGGTCCGGCAATTACATAGGCTAGGGACATGGATGCTTGTGCGATCGCTCCATTTAAGGCGAAGACCCTTCCTTGGACATAAGGGGGGACTTTCTTTTGAAAGATAACTTGGATAGAGCCCTCAATTATAGGCAGACCAAAAAAGAAGAGGACGGCGGCGACGGAAAATAGGGGGACTGAAGGGCGCAACCCAGCGACTAGAATGCACAATCCGCCAAGTAGCATGAAGCCAAACACGCCGTACATGCCGCGTAGTTTCCTTCCCCAAGTACTCATGACCAGACTGCCAGTTACCATGCCAATGCCGCCAATGGACAGAATCTTACCTAGGGTAGCCAGCGAGGCAAACGATAGCACCAGGGGCGTTGTTAGCACGTTAAGCGCACCAAAAAGAAAGTTGGTGGCGGCGAAAAAAATCAGTAGACCGAATAGTCCTGGTTTGGTGGTGATGTAACTCAAGGCGTAGGACATTTCGTACAGCAACGAAGTTTTACTGAATTTCTCCACTACAGTGGTCTTGGTATTAGGAAACTTCACTAAGAGCAGGGTGATGAGGGCAAAAAAGAAGGTGACAAAATCGAGGAGGATGACGCCTTGAAGTTTAATGGTGATTAGTAATAGACTTCCCAACACAGGTGAGATTAACTGGGCAACAGCTAGCGTGAGCTGGATCATCCCACTGGCACGGTTAAGATACTGCGGCGGTACTAGCTGGGTAATAGAGGCAGTATAAGCTGGCAAATGGAAGGCACTGAAGCTATTACTGACAGTAGCGACTAAGTAAATCTGCCAGATTTCCAGGCGACCGATAGCGAGTAACAAGGCGATCGCGACTATACTCAGACCAGTGCCAAAGTCACTAATAATCATTATCCAGCGACGGTTAAAGCGGTCTACCAAGACACCAGCTAAGGGAGAGATAACTACGCGCGGCAGGGTGGTGAATAGAGAAATCAGGGCAAACTGGGTGGCTGACCCAGTTTTTTGGTATCCCCAAACACCTAATGCGAAGCTAGTAAGACCAGAGCCAATTAGAGAGATTAGTTGTCCAAACCAAATGAGGATGAATATTCGCATTCCCATGATTATGAAGTGTTGACTCCCGGTTCGCCCATTTTTTTAAGAGTTAGAGAAAAGGGGGAAAAGGGTAAAGGCAGAAATGGTGTACCAGTATAAATTGTGCCTTAAAACACTTTATACACACTGAAAACACGACTAACGTGGACACTTAGCTAGTAGGTACCATTTTACAAACATAGGGAAAAAAATTAAGTTTGTGTCTTCTTTTTGGTTGGAAGTAACCTGCGGGTTTCGTTGTTGTTAAAAACGGAGATTTTAGTGTTTCAACTTTTGACACTTGTGAAGGCAAAATATTATCCTACTCAGGAGTAAAATATTGACCATCAAGTTGAGTATAGATAGTAATTGGAAATTCAAGTAAAACTTGAATACGCTGCTGTAAAGGAGAAAGATTAGTTAAATGGGCATAGACTTGATTTTTCAACTCAATTAATATTAGTGTAATGTCTTTAAAAGCAACAAGGATAAGTTCAGCAGTTGGGCGTGCAGTCTCTCTTTTAGGATTACCTGTATAAATTCCTGCCAGCTTTTTTTGATTTTGTTTAAGAGTAGATCGTACTTCAAGTTCTAATAAAGTTAGGACTCGTAAACCAATAGAAAGTAATCGAATCAAACCAGTAATATAGTCTTTAGGCTGTAAATCAATTGGTGTTAACGACAAAGAAAAACTTTTAAGTCTGGCAAATCCGCACTCTGTTAAATACTCGTCGTTAATCATTTTCCTGTGCCTGCTTAATGCAGGTCATGAACGTGAGGCTTAGCGATCATTGTAATATGGTCGCTTGGGACGAAATGAATATCCACTGATTCGGCAGAAAATTTGGAGACGATAGCATAAATAACTAGAATAAATGTTTTACATTTTATATCGTTCTTGGATAAGTCAGGAAACATGAACCTGTACTCCTTCAAGCCAGAGCTGACCTAAGATGTTAAGTATGAATGCAACATCCGATTCTTCTTCATACGGGTGGCTTAACGAAGAAAGCACTATTTGTCCGGCAGCACGCTCTGGATGCTGCACCGCCATCGCGCTTAGCGTCCGCCCAGGACCAACTTGCAGTAATATCCGCTCTGTTTTTTGAAAAATCTCTTGCAAACCGTCTGAAAAGCGTACAGTTTGGCGCATATGTCTAGCCCAATAGTTGGGGTCTGTTGCTTGGTCGGCTGTAATCCATGTACCGCTGACGTTAGAAATATATGGTATTTGAGGTGGTCTAAGAGTCATTTTTTCTAGATAAGATTTAAATGGCTCTATAATAGAATCCATTTCGTGTGAGTGAGGAGCATGGGAAGCTTCTAAAAGAAGACAAATCACATCCTTCTCGCTTAGTCGGTCATTTAATTCCTCTAAAACTTTTGTGGAACCTGAAACAATGCAAATGTTTGGTTCGTTAATTGCAGCTAAAGAGAGAGTCTTGCCTAAAAGTGGGAGAACTTCTTTCTCTGAAAGCTCAACGGCAAGCATGGCACCACTGGGCAATTCCTGCATAAGTCGTCCACGCCCCGCCACCAAATCTAATGCATCTTCCAGGGAGAAAACGCCAGCTAAACACGCTGCAACGTATTCGCCAATGCTATGACCGATCATTGCTTGGGGACGCACGCCCCACTCTGACCACAACTTAGCCAAAGCATACTCAATCACAAAGAGCGCTGACTGTGCAAACAATGTTTGTTGAAGTTTCTGCGTGGCAACGTTTATCTGTTTTTCATCAGGATATATTATGTCGCGAATGTCAAGCCCGAGGTGAGGCTTTGAAAATTCTGAACAGATATCGACTTGTTCTCTAAACGTCTTCTCAGTTTGGTAAAGTTCTAATCCCATATTCACATACTGCGCTCCCTGCCCTGGAAACATAAACACAACAGGTCGATCTTCGGTCTCTTGGAAGCGTGTAAAAACTTTTTTGGAATCGAGCGTTTGCGTTTCTAGGGTAGTCACAGCATTATCAAGGGTATCGCAAACAAGCATCCAGCGATGCTTAAAAGCTTTTTGATGAACTTGATAGGGGTAAGCAATATCAGCAAGGTTCCGATTGGCAGATTGCTTTAAGCACTCAATCAGATTTGCTATCTCAGATCTTGCACCTGGAAACTTCAATGTTAATTCCTTGACTAAGTGCTAGGTT
>JAQYWN010000180.1 GCA_029379265.1 Rhizonema sp. NSF051 | reverse complement strand
GGGTTTCCCGCCGTAGGCGACTGGCGTGGTGAGGTTCTTTTCAGCATGGGTGGATTTGACGGACATCAAATGACTCCTGATTATCTTTCATAATCCATGAGAACTTGTACCCAGTGTGGAGGAGGTGGGATCGAGTTGCCAAGTCGCTCCAAAAGTAGCCATGATGCAAGATGCACTAAAAACAGGTAGATAAAGTTATTGACGATGATCAAGGCGATCGCCCCCAATTGAATCAAAAACATGCTGGGAGTTGCCAGTATTTGCAGCTGGAGAAATATCCATTCTGCGATACCTGTAATATAGTTAATAGAATAAATCCACAAATCTTCATTAGACAGCACAGACAACAACCACACACGAAAAAACACACCTAAAATACCCAGCAATGCACCTAAGGGAATGGAAACAATCCAAGAAACACGACGGTGCCATGTTGTTCCTAAAAGTACACCCATGAAAGCATAGGGCATAACAAATTGTAAACTGCGAACTGGTCCCATCAACACTGTAAGCAGCAACCCGGAGGTGAGAGCCGCCATCCATGACGCTCGGTTGCCCCAACGAAGATACACTAAGGCTATCGGGACGGGAAAAAATATTTGCCAAACTGGGCCTAAAGGAAAGTAAGCATTAATAAACCAAATCAAGCTAGCTGTACTAGCTAAAAACGCTGTTTCCAGCATTTTTAGAGGTGCTTCCAGCTTCATCTGGGTTGTGTCGCGAACTCTAGTTTGTTTATCCATAAATTGAAATTTAGCTGGTGGAGTAAGGGAGGCGCGGACACAGAAACTCAGAGTTGTGATTAATTGTGAGGTTGTTAGACAATCATTCTTTCTAAGGCTGATAGATCGGGAATACAAATAACCTCTTGCTCTCGTCTGATCAACTCTTTTTTTTCTAGCCTTGTCAACACTCGTGTGACTGTTTCCCGTGCTAGTCCACTCAAACTACTTAATTCCCGGTGAGGTAAATTGGGAATTTCAGTTCCTTGTTGCCCTTTCTTGCCCTGCCCTTCTGCTAAAAATAATAAAGTATCTGCTACCCGTGATTGACTGTCAGATTCTCGCAATCGTAGTCGCCGATTAACTTGCCGCAAGCGTCGCGCCATCAGTTGCGCCAATCTAACTCCTGCCATGGGTTCTGTATGAAGTAACTTAACAAAATCCTGAGCGGGCATACTACCAATGACTGTGATAGTTAGAGTAATCACATCGGTGGAACGAGGGACTTCATCGAGTGCTGCCATTTCGCCAAACAATTCTCCTTTGCCAAGAATGTTTAGCGTTACTTCTTTGCCTTCTAGATTATACGTACGAATTTTTACCCATCCATCCATAATGAAATAGACAGAACCGCCCCAGTCATTTTCCAGCAGGATCACTTGATTCGCTGGATGCGTACGGGTTACAAGATGGGTGAATGCTGATTCCACAACAGCTTCTGGCAACCCTTGAAAAAAGGTAGTCAAGATCTTCCAGGGGGGAT
The DNA here is from genome assembly GCA_029379265.1 of Rhizonema sp. NSF051. GTDB lineage: Bacteria > Cyanobacteriota > Cyanobacteriia > Cyanobacteriales > Nostocaceae > Rhizonema. The sequence goes on along the minus strand of JAQYWN010000180.1, from coordinate 10,067 downwards.
TTATAGGTGTCTGCAAACTATATCGATCTTCCATTACAAAATATTTTTATTACAGCCACAATATACATAACAAACAAAACCGCGATCTTAAGCCTAAGCTATCAAAGCACAGTTCTTTTCAAAGACAAAACTCAACTATGCTAAACAATAAAACGATTCAGGGCGTTTTTTCAGAACTGTTTTTACTTTCAGGTTTAAACTGGGAAAAAGTTTGGTATCAAAGCAGTATGTAGCCTGCGATCGCTTCGGAGGGAGGCTAGCAGCACTGCAAACAAAACTACTTAATAAAGTAAGCAAACAATATCAATGATACTCAAGCTCATTAATTTTTGCTAACCTATGATTTTTAGCTATTTTCACTCCTTAACGCCTATCAACTAACCTGACTATTCAAGGTAAATGAACACGAGAGAGGGTATCAGGGTGTAAGCCGGGAAATTTTCTTCCCCTACACCTCCTCTCTAGTAGAGTTTCAAGACGATCAAAGCTGAGGTTACAAATTGACAATTTTCGTACTAGCAGTTTAACAATGCACAAATTGGCACTTCCTAGCATAAAAGACGTGGGATACTTGGGCTAATCATGTAGTTGGGAATTGCTAATTCCTAAAAGCTCATGGCTAATTGCTAAAAACTAATTACTAGCCCGATCCCAATGTAACAGCCGGTGCTAAATCCCATATTAAAAATAAAAGGTAAATGAAAGTGACTTCCCGCGTAACTGAAATTCAAGCACTGATTGCAGATATTGACAACCTACTTACCAACAAAGGTAGGCGTTTACCCAGAGTTCTCTCAAATCAAGATCTTGAACCAAGACAAGTACTACAACGAATTCGCGACTTTCTTACTAGGTTAACGGAGAGTGAGGCTCAAGCAAACACTAATAACCTGCGTGTTCAACAGACACAAATATCACCATTGTTATCAAGATTTACTGAAGGCGATCGCCCATCTTTATCACAGCAAAATCAACCTAACCAAGAACAGAGTGCTTTGCTCGCACTCCAAAATACGTCTTCAGCATTGCTAACACCGTTGCAGGCAGAATTACAAGCGCTATTGCAAGAACGCGCAACTCTTGTACAGGAAATTCGGCAACTTGAGCAAAAACGACTACAAAACTACTCTTTGGCACAGCAGTTAGAAAACCAGGAGAAGATGATAACGGAATTTTTGCAGGCGATAATGAGTCGCTTAGCACCATCCAATACATATACTACAGAAACAACGGAACTGACAACAGAAAGGAACAAAGATAATACTCAATTAGCACCTTCCTTCGAGCAGGGGTTGCTAGATTCACCATTCGTGAGAGAACGGTTAACACAGCTGAGTGTGGACTTGGATCAACGGTTACTGGCGTTAGATGGGACTGTAAATGTTGTCTTTGAGGCACTACAGCGAAATGTTCATACTTACCACGATTCCTTATCTCAAGCGCTGGCAAGAATGCATAGCAAAGGAGTGCAAGGAGAACAGTTGTTGGCAAGCCTGGTTGATAATTTGATGGAGCAGTTGCAGCAACAAGAATCATCCACAGATTTACGGCATCAACAGGTAAAATATGGTACATCAACTCTACCTCTGGGAACAAGAGCAGATAGGGAATCAGTCTTTACAAGTCATGAGTTAAAGTTACCAGCAAACGATACTCAGGAAACTATTGAAGCTCAACAGAATACAGATACCACATCAGCGGATTTAGATGCAGTGCTTTTGCAACTCAGTCAAGAAACGCAAGATACTATCGAATCTCAGCCCAATGATTCTGAGTTAATGGATGATGAAGTAGACCATTTATACGCTAGTTTGTTTGGTACTGACAATTTAACTCACTCAAGTGAGAACACATTAGAAATAAAAAATGATGCACTAACTAGTATTCCAGATGATTTAATTGTAACTCCCATAGTCTCTCCTACAACACCGACAATTTCTGAAAAGTCACCACTCATTTCTGATACAAATGATACAGTTAGAGATGATTTATCTGTACCCACACTTACCATTTCTCCAGAATCCCCAATCGACCAGCAAAGAAAGGATACAGTTAGAAATGATTTATCTGTACCTACACCTACCATTTCTCTAGAATCCCCAATTGACGAGCCAACAAAGGATGATAAGATTGTGGGATCTACAGTCTTACCACCTGCACTTAATACTTATGAAGTGCAACAAGTAGAAGCTCCTCAAAGAATGCCAGATCCTTGGTTCGATCAACAAGATGCAGGTCTTTTAGGTGTAAACAACGTTAACTTACAAAACCAAGATATACAGTACGCTCCAATCACGAGCGCACTAGCGCTATCTGATTTATATAACACATTTCTAAAAGAAAATACAGAGGGATTAATAGGCGCTGCAAATTACAACCTCGTTGAGGAACCAGCAAGTGCTGATACCATTACATCGCTGATGAGTCTGTTAAGTTATTTAGAAGGTAACGAGGAATTACCGGAAATACCCTCTCCTCATATAACAAGCTCAGGATCAGCCTATACAGAAATAGCAGAAAAGCCTGTGTTGAGTGTAGAAGCCCAAACACTAGAAGTTGAATATGACGATAACTACACTCCTGCTTCACCACAGGAGAATTTGCTGATTAATGAAGTTGCACAAGTAACCGTATTACCTGATATCTCCATAGAAGAATCGCAGTTACAGCAATTAGAACAAGATTTGGCGAACTTTGACAGGCAGCTGAATTCCCAGTGGCAAACTGTTTCTCATCCAGAAGATCGAGAAGAAGTGCCGCAGAGAATGAACAGTAAGTTAGATTCCAACATTATAGAAAAAAATGTTGTGACATCAGAAAAAGCCTCCACTTCTCCACCTATCCAAAGTTCTGATTCTCATACACACAGGATTCCCTTCTCTTCTCTTCTAGATGCGGCGCGAACAAAACGCTTGGCGGCGAACGGAATGCACAACGAAGGCGAACGCCCGGAGTCGTCTGTTGGATCTGTTTCAACAACTCATCCTATAAATAATGTAGAATCACCCATAACTCTTGAGTCAGTTTGGTATCTAGGAATCGATTTAGGTACAACTGGGATTTCTGCTGCACTGTTGAATCGTTCCACAGCAGTTGTGTATCCTCTTTACTGGTTAGCAGAAAATCAATCAAGAGCAACGACACAGGCACAATCTTTTCGTTTACCCGCAGAAGTTTATCTACCTGAAGCTTCTGTGTCTCATGAAGAGACAGATAACAAACAAATAGAACAAACATTTCCCGCAACTGTTACTGAAGAGGTACCAGAAAACCAAGCAACAACTCAAACGCACAATCTTTTCTCAGCACACTTGAAACCTTATTTACAAGTTGCACTCCCCTACAAAAATGAGCAAAAAAAGTGGGAACCAGTTTTACAGTTAAATGAATTTTATACAGTCCCTTTAGTTTGGGTTGTACGATCGCTTTCAAAGTTGTTGTTAACCTTAAAATCTGACAGCAGTAGTACAACTATAGGTTTAACTGCTGCGGCAGTTGGTTTAGACAAACAGACTTTTCAGAATATTATCAATAACATTGCAGGAATCATCTGCACTTGCCCATCTCATTGCTTTGAACAATATCGCTTCAACGTCAGAGAAGCTTTACTTATTAGCAAATTAGTGCAGCATCCCCAACAAGTGTTTTTTATGGAGGAAGCGATCGCTTCTCTGCTCCCTGAATTGAATAGTGCTAGCGGTGAAGTTGTTGAATTAAGTGTCGCTCAAGGTTTTAGTCCTTTAAAAACCAATGAGCGTCTTTTGGTTGGTAGCACCCTCATTATTAATATTGGTGCCGCTTCTACGGAAATGAGTTTAGTTGATTTGCCAGAACATCTTGAAGACTTAACCCACAATGATTTCATGCTTAGTAGTTTCGCGTACGCGGGTTCGGGGATAGATCAAGACATTATCTGCCAATTGCTGTTTCCACCGAAATGGCGACAAGCACGCATGGGAACAAAGAAGGATAGCAATCCCAACAACCCTCTGCAATGGCAACCATCCATTCCCGGTTTGGAACAGATGCGCCTATCTACTTTGATGTGGGAACAATTAAACCTACCCAAACCGGGAGAACCCGACATCAGCGATCGCATTCGCCTTCAACAGCGTTTAGAAAGTTCTCCTTTAGGAAAGGCAATGCTGGATGCGGCGATCGCCCTGAAGCATGTTTTGCAACATCAAGACACTTTTACCTTAGAATTGGCAGATCAGCGCTGGGTATTGCAACGACGGGATTTGGAAAGCCAGGTATTTGTCCCGTTTGTGCGCCGTCTCAACCGCGAACTTAATAAGTTGTTAGTCGCCAAAGGCATACCCACAGAAGCAATTAATCAAGCAATTCTGACTGGTGGGGTAGCATCAATCGGCGCGGTAAGTCGCTGGCTCAAGCAAAAGCTACCTAATGCTAAGATTATTCAAGATTTGTCTGTTAGTGAAAATAGCCCTCCTACTTGCAGTCGAGTTGCATACGGTTTAGCGATGCTTCCCCTACATCCTCAAGTTTTAGAAGTCCCAAGACAACAATATACTGACTATTTCCTATTCACGGAATTACTGCGGCTTATACCAGATCAACCCGTAACCTTTAACGAAATTATCCAATTATTTGAGAATCGTGGGATCAATACCCGTAGTTGTCAGCAACGCCTACTGGCATTTTTGGAAGGTGAATTACCAACGGGTTTAATACCATCAACTCAAGACGGAGCTTGGCTGACTCCAATTTCAAGTGAAAACTACGACTATAAGGCGATCGCTGCTGCACCACTTTTTGAAAAAGCAGGAAGTCTGACTTATCGTCCCAATCCCCAACAACTACAATCTGTGAGACGTTATCTCGATAGTATCAAAGCAAGTACTCAGCAATCACTAGAGGAGCCTTATACAGTTAATTTCGTTGTCGAGGCTATTCATTAGATATGTGCCTGCATAATCTGGTTTACCTAGCCTACACTGTGCCACCACAGCTAGAAGCAAACGGGGCGCGGCTGTTTTACTTCCAACATGGTAGGTCAGATCGAGAGTTCGATGTTGAAAAAATGCGGTTAGAGATTGGCGATAATACAAACACAGACAATTTGCTCGAGGGTCTGTGGTAAACTCTAAAGGGGACATCACTAGCAATGGTGACATCACCCTTTAGACTATTGATAACATCAGTACAGCTTCCTTATCTACTTATGATAGAGAAGCCGCACGAGCTTAGACGAATTAGCACAATTTTGGAACGTCCTAGTTGACGAAATGAGTATCTTGGTGGTACTTAGAAAGAGTAATGCCTATTAACCTTTAAAGCCACTGCCAGTTTCCGTAGGAACAATATATTTTTGTAAAAACAGAAATAGTAATAGTACTGGTGTAATAGAAATTATTGATCCAGCTGCTACTAGCCGCCAATCCAAGGAAAAAGTACCTGCAAGCTTTGCAACTCCTAAAGGAAGGGTATACAATTTTTCATCTTGGATGACAATTAAAGGCCAGAGAAAATCACTCCAAGAACCGATAAATTCAAACATTGCCAGGGTGACTAATGCTGGGCGAATGGAAGGAAGCATCACATACCACCACAAGCCTAACTCCGAACACCCATCCATCCGTGCCGCTTCTTCCATCTCTTTGGGAACATTCATAAAAGCTTGTCGCAACAGAAAAATACCAAAGGCGGAAGCTAAGCTGGGAAGAATTAACCCCAAATAAGTATTTCTCAAACCCAGTTGCACTGTCAAAATATACAGGGGAATCATCACGATTTGGAAAGGAATCATAATCGTCGAGACAATAGCGATAAAAATCCAGTCTCGTCCCGGAAATGATAGTCTTGCCAACGGGTAAGCAGCTAAAGCACAAAATATCAAATTTAAGCTAACAGTCAGTATCGCTACCAAAGTACTGTTAAACAAATACTGCCCAAAAGGTAAGGAATGCCAAACAGAGACAAAGTTTTCTAAAGTTGGTTGATTTGGTAATAACTGTGGTGGCGAGTGAAAAATATTTTCCGTTGGCGATTTCAATGCCGTACTGAGCAGCCAAAATAGGGGGAAGAGCATGAATACTGCGATCGCCCCCAGTAGCCCATAGATTCCTAACCGATGTTGGATTTTGACATTAGCTAGCTGCATTTCTCCAATTTGAACAAGAAATATTACCATGAGCGTAACTCATCTCAAGGCTACGATCAATTCACCGAGCCTCCTACTCTAGTAGTTAACACTCCAGTTTCTGTACATACATTGGATAAGGGCATATCCCAAGGTTCAACGGGTAGCTGAGGTAAATAGGCAAATTCAAACACAATGCCTATAGTTGGCTTTGTTGCCCACTCGGGGGAACAAAGCCAACGATCATAATATCCCCCTCCATAACCCAAGCGATACCCTTGCTTGTCGCAAGCAACACTCGGTATAAGAATTAAATCTACTTCTGTAGGAACTATAGTTGGGGCATTAGGATGAGGTTCGATAATACCGTAAGTTCCTCTTTGTACAGAGTCTTGAGGTTTCCAAATATGCCAACAAAGGGAGTTACCAACACAACGAGGAAATCCCCATTGATGAGGAGTATTTGTAAATAAGGGAGTTAAATCGGGTTCTTGGCGGAAGCTGAAATAAGCAAGTATTGTTTTTGCTTGCTCAAATACGGGAAACGATAAAAGGTTTGTGCAGATGCTCAAGCTCTTTTCCCTCCACTCTGTTTCCATCATTGATTGACGAGTTTTGAGCAGCGATCGGCGTAGTTCTGCTTTATCTGGTTGATGAGCCAACTCATTCACAATATTGATGAAAAAGTCTATTTTTTATGCTATAGCATGCCTTATAATCATACGGTGAAAAAAGACACAGATCCCCGACTTCTTAGAAAAGTCGGGAATCTAACGTGAAATTATTAGCTGAAGCCAAGGTGAATCCAAATCTGTTTCCTTTAGCTATCTATGATGCAGCTGTTGTGGGTTACGAAAAGCCCTGCCTTTAACTTAGGCAGCGTTTTTCCGCCACCACTCAATCGTATTCTTCAAACCTTGCTTGAAGTCTACTTGGGCAGTGAACCCAAAGGTGTGCGTTGCCCGCTCTGTATCCAAACAACGCCGGGGTTGGCCGTTGGGCTGGTTGGTTTCCCAAACAATTTCGCCGTCAAATTCCATCAGTTCGCAAATAAGATTAATCAAGTCGCGGATGGAAATTTCCGAGCCGGTACCCAAGTTTACGGGTTCGAGGTCATTGTAGAATTGAGTACCCATGACAATACCCCTTGCTGCGTCTTCGGAATACAAAAACTCCCGAGTGGGACTACCGTCACCCCAAACTGGAATTTTCTTTTCTCCCTTTATCTGAGCTTCCTGGACTTTGCGAATTAAAGCTGGGATGACGTGGGAACTTTTGGGGTCAAAATTGTCTTCTGGCCCGTACAAATTCACTGGTAACAAGTAAATTCCATTAAAGCCGTACTGCTGACGGTAAGCTTGTAGTTGAACTAAAAGAGCTTTTTTTGCTATTCCATAAGGAGCGTTAGTTTCCTCTGGGTAGCCATTCCACAAGTCATCTTCTTTAAATGGGACTGGAGTAAATTTGGGATAGGCGCAGATGGTGCCGACGCAAACAAATTTTTCTACGACCGCTTGATAAGCTGCGTGAATTAACTGAGTCCCCATCATCAAGTTGTCGTAGAATAACTCACCGGGTTTTTCACGATTGAGACCGATACCACCGACATGAGCTGCTAGATGAATGACAATGTCTTGCTGATCGACGGCACGCTGGCAATTTTCCAGAACGCGCAAATCACAGTCATGCGATCGCGTAACTGTAATTTTCTCCTGATCTGCTCCAGCTTTGCACAACTGGTCTATAACCTGACGCCCTAGGAAACCGGCTCCACCAGTGACGAGAATCCGTTTGTTTTTTAGTTCTAAAACGGTCATTCGATTTTGGATTTTGAATTTTGGATTTTGGATCGATCCCACGGTTTGTACCGGGGGTTCGAGGTTTTATATTTATTCCATAGATGACAGAGGTTTGTCTGTTGCATCATCAAGGAATTATCGAGCGTATTCTTATCTTTCTTTGGTAGAAAAAGCGCTCTGCTTTCGTTAAAGAGATCCGTTACTGATAGATAAGTGCTTTGTTAAAAGTGGAGCACGCCCAGTTCTTGCCGAATCATGGCATTATCCTTAATCACCTTTGCCACTGTGCCATTTGGCGAAGTTAAACCCACTGCCTGCAAGTCGGCTTCTACCATTAGGGCGACCAATTGCTCAAATGTTACTGATGGTTTCCAATCCAATGTTTTCTGCGCCTTGGTAGGATCGCCAATCAATAAGTCCACCTCAGATGGACGGATATAACGCTCATCAAACTCCACATAATTTTGCCAATCGAGATTCACATAGTTAAAAGCTATTTCCAAGAACTCGCGCACGGAATGGGTTTCGCCAGTCGCGATCACATAATCGTCTGGTGTAGATTGCTGTAGCATTTTCCACATAGCCCTGACGTAATCCTTGGCGTATCCCCAATCTCGCTTGGAATCTAGATTGCCCATGTAAAGTTTTTTCTGTTTACCAGCAAAGATTCGGGCAACCGCCATTGTAATTTTGCGTGTCACAAATGTTTCACCACGACGGGGCGATTCATGGTTAAAAAGTATCCCATTACACGCAAACATACCGTAAGATTCGCGATAATTCACCGTTTGCCAATGTGCGTAAGCTTTAGCACACGCATAAGGACTGCGGGGATAAAACGGTGTTGTCTCGTTCTGTGGGACTTGTTGCACCAAACCATACATTTCTGAAGAACCTGCTTGGTAAAAGCGTACTTGAACGCCAGTACGATGCTGGTAGTCGCGGATTGCTTCCAACAGACGTAGGGTTCCCATTCCTACTGTATCTACCGTGTATTCAGGAGCATCGAAGCTTACCCGTACATGGGATTGAGCACCTAAGTTGTAAATCTCTTCAGGCTGAATTTCTTCTAATATACGGCGCAGTGTTGTTCCATCTGTTAAGTCACCATAATGAAGAAACAACCGCACGCCATCTTTGTGAGGGTCTTCGTAGATATGATCAATACGGTCTGTGTTAAAAGTGGAAGTCCTACGAATCACACCATGAACTTCATAACCTTGCTCTAGCAAAAACTCACTCAGATATGAACCATCTTGACCAGTAATACCAGTAATCAGCGCTCGCTTTTTTTGTGTCATGCTCAATTATCCCTTGTCGTTTCTGAATTAAATGTATACAGGCGACTTGGTACAAACTAGCAGCTGATTGCTCATTTGCCCAATGGGAAACCTACGAGTTTCAGTTGGATATCAGCTAATTGTTATCAGTGAATATGCTGAATTCAGAGGATTTTTTTTGTAAGCTCCTACCCTCTTTACTAAGGATTTTTCACCTGTACTGTATAAATTTTATATCTTTACAAAAACTTTATATAATTGACTTTTTTAAGGACTGAATCAAGCTGTGTTCTCATTCATAATTTATCAGCCTACACTACAAACTCTCTTCGTTTTTCTCAGCACGTTTATAGGGGAATTCCAAAAGTTAACTAGTTCAGGAATGCTTGATGCTTCTGCTCTTGTGCGCTCATAACCCCAAGCGAGAATCCTTACGATTGAAGTAAAACTCGCTCTAGAGAGTCTGCCGGGGGATCTTCCCAAGAGCGAGCTTTGACGCAGATTTTACGTAAAGCTACAGCCCAAGGGATACGCTTCCCCCGGCAGACTTTACGTAAGGACGCATTATTTCTTGTGGCACTCTCCTTTGGGAATAAATCTTTTTTATTCCATACCTGTAAGGTTCGGCGTAAGACATGAGTGTGCTGCAATTCTTTTTACTTTTTACTCAGCACTGTTGTGGTGAGAGTATAATCCAGCAACCAGCCTGTTGTATAAACATAGGAGTTATAGCAAGGGATTGATGTTTAGGACAATTATCAATATACAAATCATGCTGTTGCTAGCATTCTATAATCAACTTGTCTTAACAGTTTTGGCGACTTCTATAGCTACTATAGCAATCCTAAATCATTTGGGAAAAACAAAAAAGGTTGAAAGCCTTAT
>JAQYWN010000179.1 GCA_029379265.1 Rhizonema sp. NSF051 | reverse complement strand
CATCCTTGATAGGATAATTCATACATCATAATTTAACCTTACTGGCTACACTGGTAGGGTTTTTCCCTCTAGGCTAAATTTCTCCACTTCACACGCAATTGGGCTGGGTATGGTTGGCTGCTCGTGAAAGTGAAACTACCTTACGTTAGTAAAACCCTAGCCGCAAGATAACTTCTTTGGCTAAGGTTGTTCACAACTATCTCAATAGAGCTTCTATTCTACGAGATTGAAGGTCGTTTATTAAAATTTTGATAACTCTTCTCACATTAAAACCCCATCGCCATAATTAGGTAATGAGGTGAGAGAGAATAATACTTGCTTTAAAACCAATACGGTTCAGTTAAGGCTCAAAGTCATGTAAATTAGGCATTGTTCCCAAGAATGGAAATTAAGTGTGGTGCATCTGAGGGATTTTACTTTGGTGTCTCCTGAGATACAAAATAGTGACTTGCTTAAAGCAATCGAGATGGCTATTCCAGCAAGGGTTATTGAACAGGCGATCACTAATACTAAAACCGTATTGGAACGCAAGCGATGCCTTCAGCAAGCCGCTAAGAGCGTCTACGCTACCAACGCAATTAGTGATCAGTTTGGTAATAGCAATGAGTTTTTGGTCCAGAGACAAGGGTGCGTGATGTACTGAAAAATTTAATAGATGGGATGTCAGATGCATGGATAAAAGTTGGTAAATATTGGCGTATTCCTTGTAAATCAGCGATCACACAAGCACGGAGCGCGATTAGGAGCAAGAGTGATGAGCGATTTATTTCATCGCTTGGTAAGACCAATGGCTACAACTGAAACCTTGGGGGCATTTTTAAATGGGCTACGAATTGTAGTCATTGATGGTACTTGAATTGAAGTCCCAGACAGTGATGAAAATGCCAGAGATATGGAGCGTCCCGGCAGTCGTCCTGGGACAGTTGCCGCGTTCCCTAAAGTTAGATTAGTTATATTAGTGGAAGCCCTTCGGGTTCGCAGTCGCCTACGGAGGGAAACCCTCCTGCAGCGCTGTCTCACTGGAACACATATAATATTTGATGCATTGATGTGTCCCTATCGCTAGGAAGTGCGAGTGCGAGCACTAAGACTATTACGTTCGGTAACAGCAGAAATGTTGTTGATGTGGGATAGGGGGTTACATTCCTACGCAATGGTACAAGCAACAGTGGCACTCGCGTTGTGATTATTTAGGGAGAATACCAGCCAATGTGAAATTCTTTGCGGAAAAACCCTCTTGTTGACGGCTCTTATCTATCATGGATTTATCCATCGGGAAAGCTACGAAAAAAAGGTAGTCAGCCAATACTTGTACGAGTCATTGAGTACACAATTGAGCATTCTGACAATCCAGAAAAACAATTGACATATCGTTTGATTACTAGCTTATTAGACCCAATCGCGATTTCCTGCCGAATTGTTGGCGAGGGAATACCATGACTCGTTGGGAAGTAGAAAATACGATTGATGAGTTAAAAATACATCTTTTGGGACGAAAAACTCATGTCCGCGCCCAAAAACCACGCTCTTGTTGTGCAAGAGGTGTATGCTTGGTTGTTGGGACATTGGTCAGTAAGGCTGTTAATGTTTCAAGCTGCGACCACTGCCGGGGTTTCACCCTGATCGCCTGAGTTTTACAGGGACATTACGAGTCATCCCTTAAAGTGCTATCCCTAAGTTTCAACGCTTACAGCCTGAAGAATTCCCCCTTTTTTTGATTGGTTAACCGTAGAGATTCTGGATACGTTGCTACCCGAACGAGTTCACCGCAATAATCCCAGGGTTGTCAAAAAACCTGTATCAAAGTTTCGTTCTAAAAGACCAAAACACAGAGGTACTGGACAACGAGTCGAAGCTCCCAAATTTCACATCACTAATGAGCTTTTTAGCCTTAACTGAACCGTATTGCGTTATGAATGCTGCGACTTTTTCCGAAGCCACTGATATCGATTATTTCATCACTAATGTCTCTACATCAATTGTCACACCCGAATGGATAGTTCAGACTTATTCTCAAAGAAATTGGGTGGAAGTTTTTTATAGAGAGGCCAAGGGGTGGTTGGGGTTAAAAGAATATCAGGTTCGAGATAAAAGAAGCCTACTACGACATTTCCAGCATGGTTTTTTGTGCCTATACTTTTATTCTTTGGCATCAGATGACTGGGGGTTTAAGACGAAGATGGGCATCTATTCCTTTGAACACTTTTACTGAAGCTTTAGAAGCCTTTAGAACGGCCATGTCTTTTCGATTTTTTGACTGGTTAACCCATAATCGTGACGTGTTTGCCGCTTATAAAGCTAGTTTGGGCTTCATTTGGGCTTAATTTTTGTTTAAGTCCCACTAAGGAACCAAGAGTCCTCCGACTCTATAGAGATGATCTTGGCAGTGACTACCCAATTGTTCTGCGCGTGTTGTCGTGTGGGATAGCACTCGACGCAATCGCCCACTTTCAAACTAAATCCAAGTGGTTTAAGAATTTTCGTACTGTCAATGCTACTGTCGGTGCCCCCATTGACAGTAGCTTCGGTTATGTCGTTTATAACACCTACATTCCTTACAGAACAGATGTTTCACGTTATTGTCGTTTTCTACAACGTTGAAGGTTGAAAGAATACGAAAACTGAACTTTGATTTCCACCCATTCTGCCGTTGGTGTTTACGTTGTCAACGAAAAAGAGCATAACGGGACTTAATTGTTAACAACATGGATTTACGTCCAATTTCTAGCACGTTGTTGTTGTTGTTTTTATTTAGAATTTAATCAGACATAACAACTGAAAGTGTAGCAGTACTTTCAGTCTTAGTGTCAATGCTGTCAGTGGTGTCAATGTTTTCGGTTTTTTTTAAAGAATTGGTAGTGTCATTGCCAGCAGGTTTAGCCTAGAAATCATCCTCATCAGAGAACCTCCAATCTCATATTGTCTCCACCCGGTACCGAACACTCAAAACGCTTTGCACCGTGCCTGTAGCACCATTGCGATTTGACCCAAGGCAGTGGATGCGGACACGCTCACTTACCTTGAAGAGGTTAGCACGCTCACTGTCACTACTGTCACTCCTACTGTCACTAACCTCAAACACTTGGACTGCAGTCGTTTCGCTATAACTGTCACTCCTACTGTCACCGGGGTCAAACCCTTGGTCTGCGGTCGTTGAAGGTACTTTTTCGCGGCAAGTGTCACCGGAACTGTCATTGGTTTAGAGCTCACTGTCACCACTGGCAGCACTGGATGACTGTTCAGAAAAAGTTGTTGCACTATTTTGGTGACAGTTGGGGTCCAAATCGGCTGAATTGCTTGCGCCGTCTGGCTTTACCCCGGCGACACTTGCGGTGACAGTTGGTGACGGTTCATTTTTAAAAATATCTATTTCTCCTTTATTACCAATGGTTTTTGGCTTTAAGCTGTTGGCGACAATAGGAGTGACAGTTGGAGTGACAGTTGGCGACAGGAGAGAGGAATTTGTGGTGACACAAGAGTATTTTGTTGTCTTCCCATTGTTTAATGTTGTAAGAACACCGGCCTTGACCAAAGTTTTGAGGTCGGCATCCAGTTCGTTTGACGAAAGTTTTTTGTAGTCGCCCAAGACACGCTTAATGTCCCTAGCGGTGACACCAACTTTCCCGGCAAACCACTTTTTGAGGGTTAATAACCTGCCTGCGAATTCTTGTTGTGGGCTGTTGATTGCGTATACTAGGCGCAGTTGGCACAGGTAGTACTCGCACAGTTTTGCAGATGCCCTGACGGTTCTAGGACTTATTAAAAGACTTGGGTTTAAAGCGTTGCCAGCCAAAACCTCATTAACACAGTGGATGAATAGGCAGAACCGAGCAAAGTAGCTTCTTAATTTTGGTAGGGCGATCGCAATACCTGGATGCTGCTCCTGTCTCCCTAGATCTACAAGTTTGTTGGCGAAGTCCTGGTAGAAAAGCTTTGACTCTTGGGCTAAGAAGTACTGTTTTTCGGGCATCGTGCCTAAATCCTGATATAGGCGCGTAAGCTTCTCTCTTAAAGTTACTGCTGCCCCAGAATCAGAAAAAAGGTCTAGGTAGGGAATTGGGCACGGAGCAAAATCGAATAACCACCGTGCGAACTCACCTGTGGTGTCACCGTGGTCTTTCATCAGTTCTTTTAACTTGCCCGTTTGAGTTGAGCCGGTTCTACTAATGGCTGACTGAGCCAAGTACAAACGTTCATGAGAGTTCATTACGTCTTTAATAATCGCGCTTCCGTCAAATTCTGACAGTTCATTTTCGGCATCGTCGCCCACACCCTGACGGTGCTTATTGCGTCCCGTCAGGTGTGCCGACCATTCGTCGCGAAACAAAAGTAGACCTTGTGGATTTTCATTGTGAATTGCTATCCTTGCCTCCAAAGAGCCATTTTGAAGCAGGTATCTACGACGAATGGGCATTTCTGGCTTTTCAAGAGAGTCCTTATTTTTCTCCCACACGGCTAAATCTTGTTTGTACCTTTTAAAATCCTCCTGGTACTGCTTGTATGCCTCAGTTTCTAAATCAATCAATGGTTGAATGATTTGTTTCTGTGCTGGACTTTTCAAATCTCCAGAATTGGCGACTATACAAGTACGAAATATAGCAGGCTGTACGTAGCCTTTGTTAGGGTCCACGACAATGCTTGCGGCCGTCCCTAACCTTGATCCAGCAGTGGGTATGAAAGTTGTAAATAAAAATTCTGGAGCAGTGGGCATACTACAAGCCGTGTCAATCATCGCTTGTGCAAGCGTTCCCCCATCCGCCCAAAGGTAATCATGTAAATTTAGTCGGACTGCCTCAGACTGAAGCAAAGATGGTAGTTGCTGGTTTACCATCTCCTCTGATAACTCCTCTAAATCCATTTCAACGCGAAGCAGCTGCGCCAAATCCTCAATGTGCTTGGGCTGGCGATTTACATCTTGAGCCAAGGACGCAATCGCGTCCTTTTCAGCCGAGGGTGACAAACCGCGTCCAATGATTTCCAGAGTGCGATCTATAACTCTCGACTCGACAATAGGAGGCTCACCACCGCTGCCACCTACTCCTCGCCGCTCCACTTCTCTTTGAAATTGTTCTTCTAGTTCCATCACAAGCTTGCTCCATTCCCAGGAAGATTGTTTGCATCTCTCCCTCAGAATACCTAACTCCACAAGCTTTTGAGCTTTTGGCAGCAGCGCGAGCGCAACTCTAGCAATCTCAGATGCCTGCCTTACGGTTAAATTTTCTTTGTCTCGGCGAACTGCCCAATCATCGTATTCAAGGGCATAGTCATGAATCTGTAGCGTCACCTCTGTGATCGATGTCTCTTCGCCTACCAAACTGGTAAACTCCAGTTGTGAGGAGTAAATCTTGCACCGCCCACCATGAGCCTGAATCTTCCACGCGATCGCTTTGATCGTCGCCTCTTTCATATCACTGCTCTGAATGATGTAATTCTCAAGAGCGGGAATTTCTCCTGACACTTCTTTGTACCCCCGCACCTCAAAAAGCTTATTGAAGTGAAGTGCCGATAAATATAGATCATCGGGAATCCAGAAAACAGGTTTACTTGGAAAGCATTTTTGCCCCTCGGTCGGGGTTTTGGTCACAGATACTTGAGAAGAGTTATCATTTAAGCAATTGCTTAAATTTGAGGTTTCAATAATTCGGGTTTGGATGTGATCGCCTTTCTCTACGGTATTATCGGTCGTAGACGGTAATTGGTGAAAACGTAAATTCATGATGGTTCCTCTTTTTTTTTCAGAGAACCAGCAACACTCCAAATCACAGCGCCCGTTCGTACAGATGGGGGTAGATGTCGAAAAATCGTGTACGATCAAAAAAGAATTTTAAATAAAATGTGTTTTGGGTTAGCCGGACTGGGAGTTTTGCTAGCTCTTTTTTTTATACACCAAAAGCGGTCGAGTGGCTGACTTTTGGCTCCTTCCGCATACGGGAGCATCCCATTTATGCAAAAATACCGGAGGAAGTGTAGTATGTGGGGTACATAGAACTTACTAGGAATAAGGTGATGACCCCCGAAGAAACACAACGGTTAGAAGCAGCAATAACAGAGATCGCCTCAATCCTGTATAAAAATACGTCACCAGAGGCAATAGAAAATCAGGAAGGGATCGAAAAAACGGTGCGATAGCGAAGCGCTGCCGCCTTGCGGCGGATCGCAGATGCTCTCTTCAGTCAGTCCCCAAATCGCCTTTTTTTTATCGAACAGACAACAGGCACAAATAAAGGAAGATCCAGACAAATTAAAAGTTGTGTAGGGGAGTTGTCAATTACAGAAAAGCAGGCGCAAAAATTGGGGATGGAGCCAAGAACTCACCTGAGTCCAGTATTAGAGAAATGTAGCCTGAGGCTTTGTGCCAATGAATCTTACCAAAATGCAGAACTAGAACTTGAAGCCTTAACCGGGGTGAAATTAGGACATAGTACACTACATCGACTGGTGAATCGGCAGGAGCTAGACCTACCATCCGCTCTCCAAGCAGTTCCAGAAGTGAGTTTGGATGGTGGTAAAGTGCGACTGCGAACACCATACATGACAAGAATGTTCGTGGAAAGACTACAAAGCGGTACGCTTAGGTGGGATTTATTACGGAGCTTTCTTTGGCGATAATCAATCCCTCTTAGATTGGATCAACTCACAGAGGTTGATCACCCCATTAGTTTGCCTAGGCGATGGGCATGATGGTGTGTGGAAATTGTTTACTGAAATCGGGACTTACTCAAGCCGATTAGAGATTCTCGACTGGTATCACTTGCGGCAGAACCTCTATAAAGTTGGTGGCTCTATCAAGAGACTCAAACAAGCTGAAGACTTACTATGGACTGGTCAGGTGGATACGACGATGCCGCGAAGCGCGGCTTGCCCCTTCGGGCTCGCTTTATTTGCTAATTTAAACAAGAAACAGGCGAAGAATTTTTGTGCTTATTTAGAAAAGCATCGCAGTCGGATTGTAAATTATGCCTACTATCAGGCGGAACAACTTTGTTCTATCGGTTCTGGATCTGTGGAGTCTGCCATCAAACAGATCGGTCTGAGGTTGAAACTTCCTGGTGCGAGCGTGGAATCTTGTCAATGTGCCCTCCATACTACAACTTCGCACTCGCCTACCTCAATGGTCAACTTGCTATTTAATATTTTTGCATAAATGGGATGCTCCCCCGCATACTCGTTTAAGACTGATCATTTTTAAGCAGTCTAGGACTTACGCACTGTACAAATTAACCATAATATGCGAGACGATATTCGGTCGTTTTAGGCGCTGAGTATAACCCTGATTTACTCGCTTACTTTGCAACACATAAGTGCTTAATATGACTGAAACACCCAAATTTCGTGTAGTACTTATGTACGATGCGTAAGTCCTAGAATCTTCAGTAAATTCTCTGAGCTAGCATTTTTGCGGAAATGTTAAAAAAGAAATGAATCATTCTATCTACCATTGCTGTCTGGTTTTTATTTTTAGTAAGCACCTTTAATTCTGTAACACAATTTTCAGAAATTGAATTAGTGTGGATTGATCTCACGCCTATATGCATAGAGAGGGTAGAGAAAAAAGCAATGGTTTTTAAGATGAAGTTAAACAGATTTCTCTTAAAGAAACGTAGAGCATTGAAAAATAGTACTTGTTCCGTACACAATGTGACCAGTACACGATGAAGGCATTGACCTGGAATTAAAACCTTTTGCTTAATTATGTATGGAGCGGATATTTTTTGTATAATTACCACCGCATTCTTCAGTAAGAAAGAATTGTTCACATGAAATTTCCTAAACTATCAGTTCAAAACCCGCCGATTCAACTCCCATTGGATGTAAAAAACCAACCGATTATTTTAGGGCGTTTTGTTGGCTATATTCTCTTGACTTTTTCTCTAATAGATTATGTGGAAATTCTTGTGCCAACACACTTTATAGATCCAGTATGGGAATTTCAAACAATGGGGCAGTTAGTTGAGCATATATGGGCACCCTTACTCGGGCTGACATTTGTATTTATTCAACAACAATATATCAGCCGATTCGAGTTACAGATATTAAGCTTTTTATCTTGGCTTTCTCTCATTTTTGGACTATTATACTTGCTCATGTTACCCTTAGGAATTAACGATAGCATAACTATATATAATGACACCAGTGCCCAAATTACTGATCAAGCTGTGCAACAAAAAGAGCAGTTTTCAAAGTTAAAGCAGCTAGTAAATAAAGCTCAGACGAACATAGAAATACATAATCTCGACAAAATCATTAACCCTCAAAGCAGTACACAGAGTAATGATAGTCCTCAGTCACTGAAGAATAAACTGTCAAGACAAGTAGAAACTCTCGCACTTCAGGCGTCAAATACTGCAAAATCTGCTCGGGGAGATTTAGCTAACAATTTAATGAAAAAGGCGGTCAAAGTAAATTTAGGCACTGTGCTAGCTGGAGTTAGTTTGATTACAGTTTGGCATCTAACTGATTGGGTACGAATCTGGCGAAAATGGTACGCATAAAAATCAATCGGGTAAAACAATTGTTTTTGAGCCAAGATCAACCCATATTCAAAAACCAACGGTTTTATTTGCTTGGTCTTACTACTACTTTAGTAGTATTGCATCTGAGCTTGGTTTTGAACCATCCTTTGCAAAGAAATCTATTACCAGATTACATACTCTTTTGGACAGGTATTATACTGCTATTGTGGAGAATTCGTCATCAAAGGAGCTTAGACAGCGATCTATTATCCAGTCTGTTTGGGTTGCTGTTGCTCATACTGGTAATTGTCAGACCGCTTTATCTGTGGAATTTAGATACAGCACTTTTTCTTGGTGGTCCGTTGGTAGTTTTTGCTGGATTGGGATTAATAGTCCTTGGATTTCGAGGATTGCGGCGTCAGTGGCACGAGGTACTGCTTCTGTGCCTGATAATTCCCACCCCCATCTTAACACTTGAAGATTTGCTCCCTTTTACCCATTTAACTACAGCAACATCAGCGGAGTTACTACACTATATTGGATTCAAAGCGACTTATCAAGCTAATTTGCTCACTCTACCTACAGGTCAGGTTTTTGTGGGCTATCCCTGCACAGGTGGACCTTTGATTATCTATCTGTTCAAGATCTGCTTGCTGAGCTTAATTATATTTCCCTTGAACTGGTTGCAAAAATTGGAATTAGCTTTATGTGCTATTGGTACAGGGTTTGGTGTTGGCTGTTTTCGGGTCGCATTGTTAGCTCTTATGGTTAATAACTTAGACCTTTTTCATTATTGGCACGGACCGAAAGGGACGCAAATTTTTTTAGCAGTAGCAACGACAATTTTTGTAGTCCTTTGCAATTGGTTACTACCAATAGATGAATTTAACCCGAGAAAAAAACAGTTGTTGATTACTCCTGTTGTTGGTAGTAATCAAAAGTGGCGTATACCACTACTGGCGACGACTTGGATCGGGATGGTGCTTGCTGCTGTTTATCTTGTTTGTGTTCCCAACTCTAGACGCGCGAAGTCCTTTGCTTTTCCAGATAAACTTGCTATCCAAGGTTGGCAACAGCTTTCGGCACACCCTATGGGTGTGCAATTAGTTAAAGATGTAACTGTTGATGATAATAATTCCGATTTTGTACTATCTGGCAAGCAATATAGGTATCGCCACAATCAGCAACTTGATGTACAGATGCGCTACATAGTCAGTACTCAGGGAGATGTAGAGAACTATTTAAAGAAGTTTACAGAAATTACTCAAGTTAAACATATCCAGAAAAACATTCGCTCTGAAGATGGGATTGGCTATTATTTACTATTAACTGACAACAATCAAGCTTACCTGACTGCTTGTATTAACCCTCGTGGAGGTAGTACTGTCACTTCAGCTCAGTTTCTCCACAACCGCAATAATTATGATTTTACTTCCCATCGGATCGTACAAGAGCTATTGGGTACTGCAATTCTTAAAGATAACCGTTGTCTGTGGGTGCAGTTGTCTACTCCTTTAAATGGAAATAATTCTGAGTCTGCTTACCGAATTCTCTCTTCAGTTTGGGCTGCTAATTACACTGCATGGCGAGCGCTGTTTCCTACACCTTCAGGGATTGTCACTTCTTTAAGCCGTCTTAAGTAAACTCCGTGCAGCTAGGAGCTTTCATGAATCTTCAGTAAATTCCCTCAGGACAGTATTTTTGCTTAAATGTTAAAAAAGAAATTAATCATTGTATCTATAGGAATCATGTTTTATTTCTGAACAGGATTTAAGATAGAAGCCTTATACGACGGGCTTTTTAGTCTAAGTATGTTTTCAATAATCAAATCGGAGTCCTATACCATTGCTGCTTAGTTTTTAGTTTTAGTAAAAACTCTTAATTCTGTAACACAATTCTAAAAAATTGAATTAAAAATTTGAATCCACTTTATGAAAACAAAATGAGTTGCCAAAAAATCGGTTTAATTTTAAGTTTCGCTATCGGAATTATTGCTAATAATATTACCAAAGCAAACGCTCTCGATTTTAGTTTTTCCTTTAACAATGGTGATGGTAATATTGGCGGTTCTGTCACGGGTATTATTAAAGGTTTACAAAATAATGGTTCTCCTAGCAGTGCATCAGAAGTAGACCTAACATCATACCCATCTGGTTTAGGTACTAACGCAAACACTTCTGGAAATCTAGTATATTTGTCATCTGGAGGTGGTTGGGGTACTCCTTCGGCTAATAGTTTTACAGTTACTAATGGAAATTTAACTAACGCTGATTTTTACACCACTGGAGCTAGTGGAAGTTTTTTAGCACTTAATCAGTCTTTAATAGCTGCGGGAGTAAATGTAGCAGGTTTGGGTCTTTCTGTTAGTGCTTTGCCAAGCAACCGTTTGACTTTTGGAAATACGTCGCCTATTCAAGTAGGAGGTTTGACTGTGGGACAGATTATAAATAATACAGGCAATAATAGTGTATTTACAGAAGCAAATTATGCAGCAGTTCCATTTGAATTCTCCCCATCTGAAGGAATAGCATTAGGTGTTCCGTTGTTTTTTGGATTAAGAATGTTAAAGAGGAAGAAAGCGCTGAGAAACTTGTCTGAATAAATCTTCTAACTCAAAGTAATGCTGGTCAAAAAACCAGTTACTGTTTCAGGGAACAAATTTTTAAGTGAGTCAGTTAACTCACATCTTGCACCTGGAAATATGTATGTGCTTTGATTACTCAGTACTAAAGTGTAAGCCTTGATTTAGCGATACAAAGCAATAAAAATCAGGTAGCCTTATCGCGCATCTTTTTGCGTTGCCTGGGTTTATACGGAGCTAACTTTTCACGGGATGTGGAAAGGGGGGAGTGGTTCGCGGAAATTCTTCGCGAACCACTCCCTGATAAGAATGATCGGTATTATTTGCTGATATTGTCATCACAAGTGTGAGTGATATGAGTAAAAATGAAAATATTAGAGAACAACCCGTATTGTCTCTGTAATTTTGGAGACAAGCGATTAACCCAGAGAGCAGTATCGATTGCGGATGCTATTGGTGTAAAATATGGACAACCATTGTCAAAAATATTTAAAAGTGCCAGTGACCTTAAACGCGGTTACGAATTTTTTACTAATCCCAAAACGTATCGGCTCAATAAGTCGGGGGTAGTGGTAACCGTGAGCGCTTAAGCGCC
>JAQYWN010000178.1 GCA_029379265.1 Rhizonema sp. NSF051 | reverse complement strand
ATTCAAAATGCAAGATTCTTGCTAGCATATTAGATTTTCTTAAGTTAAATTTTAAATTGCTGAGTTATCCTGCAAAATCTTGAATAAGCTCAGCACTTTGCTTTGTACTCTCTTTTTCAGTGGAACGCAACTCATGTCAGGCAGAAAGCCGTTTTCTACTCCCAACGAACCCCCTTTGATTCTTGTCGCTGATGATGACAAGACTATACGACTGCTGTTGCGTGAAGCTATGGAGAAACAAGGTTACCAAGTTGTCGAGGTAAGTGATGGTCAGCAGTGTCTGGATGCTTATATGACTATCAAACCGCATCTTGTTTTGTTAGATGCTGTCATGCCCGTAATGGACGGTTTTACCTGCTGTCGGCGGATACTTCAAATTACTAAAAATAATTTGGCACAAGCACTCGCTAACTTTGATACTGATTCTTACATGGGCAATACTGTCATCTCAAAGCTTTGGGAGCGAACTCCTATTTTAATGATTACGAGTTTAAACGATCCAGAGTCGGTGAACCTTGCTTTTGATGCAGGGGCTAGTGATTACGTTACTAAACCAATTCACTGGGCAGTACTACGTCATCGGATACGACGGTTGCTGCAACAAGCACAACTCTATAAACAATTAGAAGCTACCAACCAAGCTTTGCAGCATCTTGCTAATATGGATGGTCTGACAGGAGTCGCTAATCGTCGCCGCTTTGATCAGTACCTGAACGTTCAGTGGCTGAATTTAATGAGCGATCGCTCGCCTCTGTCACTCATTTTATGCGATCTTGATTTTTTTAAACTTTACAACGACAAATATGGTCATCCGCCTGGGGATTTGTGTTTGCAAAAAGTGGCTGCTATTTTAAGCGGCACGGCTCAAAAAAATCAGGATTTAGTAGCGCGTTATGGTGGTGAAGAGTTTGCTGTAATTATGCCCGACACTCACGCTTCTGGTGCAGTTCATGTTGCCGCTTTAATGCAAGCCGGAGTTATGAAACTAGAAATCGATCATATTCAATCCCTTGTTAGCAAACACGTTACCCTGAGTTTAGGAATAGCGACTACCATCCCCAATTCTGAATCTTCTTCACCCTTACGTTTAATTGAGGCCGCAGATAAGGCACTCTATCAGGCAAAAGCTGAAGGGCGCAATCGCATTATTCTTAAACAGTTGAGTTAGTACTTTGAGCCGACACCATCGTACAAAATGGGTACCTCTCAAAAACAGGATAAACTGAATTCAAAAGCCGATAGCGGGATTTGAACCCGCGACCGCCCGATTACGAATCGGGTGCTCTACCACTGAGCCACATCGGCACATACAATCTAAGATTATAAATTGTGATTGAACAAAATAACAAAAATCGACATAAATCTCAACAATATGCTCGTCTGAAAGCAGAAGCAGTGGCTCCATATAAAGGCTTACGTAAATTTATTTACATTGCTTGCGGTGCTTCTGGCTTTATCGGCGCATTCATCTTTCTTTCTCAGTTACTGGCCGGACGCGATGTTAATAGCACTTTGCCTAACTTAGGTCTTCAAGTTGGAGTTGTTGTCTTAATGATTTTCCTGTGGCGCTGGGAGCAGCGTAAAAAGTAAAAAGTAAAAAGTAAAAAGTAAAAAGTAAATCCCCATAAATAAATGCGCCTTAAAACAAATCTTTATTTCCTTTTCCATGACGCGCTTTGGGCGGCTCCAAACCGATTTTATTCCTATGAACTTTTTACTTTTTAACCCTTCGGGTTGACGCTCGAAGACTCGCTAACGCTGACGCTAACGCCAGTCGCTTATGGGGAGCCAGTACTGTTCGCGTCAGCGTCTCCCCTTGGGAGAAGGAGGGTTTCCCTCCGTAGGAATAAGAGCGTTGGAAACCCCCAAGATCGCGCTGGCTCACTTTTTACTTTTATTAAGGAGTTTTGACCAAATAGGGAGACGAAATTGCTTGAGCCTTACCTGCATTAACCATTGCCTGGTAAACGAAGGCAGCTACATCTGCTCGAGTTGCCTGTTGATTGGGATTGAGTTGTTTGACTGTAGGGTAGTTCACCACGAGTTGCCGTGAAGTTGCTGCTGCTACCGAATTAGTAGCGTACTGTGGAATCTGGGAAGCATCGCTGTAAATTGAAAGGATATTCTGATTGTCAGCATTTAAACCCAGACCATTAGCTAAGGAGACGAGTACCTGCACTCGTGGAATTTGCTGTTGTGGTTTAAAGGTACCGTCAGGATAACCGGAGACAAAACCACCTTTGGAAGCAGATTGAATCACCTCGTAAGCCCAAAAATTCGATTGCACATCAGGAAACTGTTTGTTTGCACTTTTTGCTTGAGGCTGAAAAGCTTTAGCGATAATGGCGGCAAATTGGGCACGAGTAACTGGTTCGTTGGGTTTAAAACTGCCATCAGGGAACCCAGCAATAATGTTCTTAGAGGCTAAGGCTTCGATATAAGTTTTTGCCCAGTAACCAGGAGGCAAATCTTTGAAAGCAACAGATCCTCCTGAAAGTGGTTCAGCTTTGGCAAAGACAAAGTCTACTTGACCGAAAATGCGCTTGGCATCTATCTCATTACCAACAGCAAGAATCTTATTTGCCTTGGTAGAGTTGTTCAGATCATAATGAGTGTTTTTACTGATGAGATTACCACCAGGATTTTCATTACTACCAAGGTCAGGTTGAGCATTGACAGTTACAACTATGCCATCCTGTGTGTTGTTCTGAATGACATTCTTACGCAGTATTGGCTTAGCTGACTCCGAGATATAAATACCATCTTTGTTTTGAACAATTTGGTTTTCCGCTACTAGAGGTGTGGAATTACCACCGATCGCTAGTCCAAAACCTGTATTCTGAAATAAATTACTACGAATTTCTCCTGAGGCAGATTTAGCTACAGAAATTCCGTTCCCCTTGTTCTGAAGAAAGACATTATTTTCTATTTTCGGATTACCTGTACCCGTTACAAAAATACCATCTCGGATACTATTACTAAATGTATTGTTTGTAATTGTGGGATTAGTTGATTCTATCCACACACCAGTACCACGATTCTCAGGATTAGTAACTGTTACTCCGGCGATACTGCTATCTTTATCCGCACGGATTGTCATATTTTGACGAGCAAAGGTAGGGCTGATATAAACACCACTACCGGAAATTAATGTCGCCTGCCCTTTACTGGATTCGTCACCGCGCAGCGTCACACCTTGTTTAATTTCGAGTGGGAATTGTTCCCCACTGTCTTTACTATAAGTACCAGGAGCCAGTTGAATAACTGTACCTTGTTGTGCTTGATTGAGAGCGTAGGTAATAGTTTTATAAGGAGTTGCTTCCGCGTTTCCAGCACCAGCGCTATCTTGACCGCTTTGTGAGTTAACATAAATAACTGTTCCAGTTGCAGCAGCTTGCGCTGTGATTGTCACACCAGCATTAACCTGATTTGGTAATAGTGTTGAGACACCAGAAATTAGTAACAAAGCGAATAGTCCTGCAGGTGTGATAGCAGTGAGGCAACTGCAGGATAAATTACGAAAATTGTTCAGTTGCTGGAAGTTAAATCCCTGATGTTTCATCTTGATCTACGACCGTGAAGTGCTTGCTGTATTCAATTACGTTTAATAAAGTGCAAGATCAGTCAAATATTTTTAAACTTATCCATCTTCAGAAGGAGGTGGATTTCATGTGAATAGTTAGTAGATAGCACAAAATAATTAGTAGCAAAACAACCGAGCCTTTTACACTCTCTTGTCGTTTTACTATTCAATATACGAAAAACTATAACCCATGACCTACGCTTTGGCAGCTGGGTTCCCGAGAGCGATCGCTATGAGTGCGCTCCTGTTTTCGTAGAGTTTGCGTAAGTCTTATAGCAGGTTGAAAAAAGAATGCGACAAATAATCATGTAGGGACCTTCCGGGTGTTTGCCCATGCGATGGGTTTATGTGTTGCAAACATTTAGGACTAACGCACTATACAAATTGAACATCATGTGTATTAGCGGATAATGGTTGTTTCAGACGCTTGTAGGGGCGTTAGCGCAGCGTTAGCGAGTCTTCGAGCGTCACGGCCGGAAGGTCCTTACAGTGGACGGGAAACCCTGATTTGTGGAACAATCAAGGTTGAGACGCGATTAATTCCTACTTTATATTTGATGATTGAAAAACGAGATCCCCGACTTCGCAGAAGTCGGGGATCTAAGAGGTTGAATTTTCACAACTGTTAATTAATAAGCTAAAGTTTCTAAAGTTTCCCGCAAATACCGCTGTACTTGTTGTTCAAGTTCGATTTGTTGAATTTTAGTATCGCATTCTAGCAACCAACGCTGGAATCCAGAACTAGCTGAGATTACACATTGTAGATTATTCCAGATTTCGATGTTGCCAGAAAAATGGCGATCGCGAGAAGTTTGAGTGTGAGCCATAGTTCCTTAGTCCTTAGTAAAGAATACTGAAAAGCCGTTAGTTGTTAGTTATAAGAACAACTAACAACCAACAACTCATATTTTTCACTTTGTCATCGTGAGAGTACGGCGCTTAGTAACCATCTGATAGGCTTCGATGATGTCATTTTCAGCCCAATCATTAAATTTCTCAACGCCGATACCACATTCATATCCAGCGTTGACCTCGCGCACATCTTCTTTCATGCGCTTGAGCGAATCAAGCACACCTTCATAGATCACCTTACTGCCTCGACGCACTCGCAGTTTACAGTTGCGTACCAGCTTGCCTGACTGAACATAGCAACCAGCAACAGCACCACGACCCACGGGGAAGACGGCACGTACTTCGGTTTGTCCGAGAGGTTCTTCAACCAGTTCTGGCTCCAGAAGACCTTCCAAAGCTCCTTGGATATCTTCTAAAAGTTTGTATATGATGTTGTATTCCCGGACATCTACTCCAGCTTCATCAGCGGCTTGTCTTGCTCCACTGGCGTAAGTTGTGTTGAAACCAATAATGACAGCACCACTGGCTGCGGCCAAGTCGATATCTGTCTCTGTGATTTCTCCCGCAGCTGACAACAACATGCGGATTTGGACTTCGTTTTGCGGGATTTGTTTGAGCGATCCCACAATAGCTTCCACAGATCCTTGTACGTCTCCCTTTAAAATTAAGTTGAGTTCTTTCAACTCGCCTTCTTGAGCTTGAGCTGAGATCGTTGTCAGAGTTACACGTCCCTGCATCAAACGGGATTGACGTTGTTTGTCGGCGCGGTCGTTGGCGAGTGATCTTGCTTCTCTTTCGTTTTGAAATACCTCAAACTCATCACCTGCGGCTGGTACATCACTTAAACCCAGCACCTCAACGGCAAAGGACGGAGTGGCAGCTTCTACCCTTTTGCCTCGATCATCTACCATTGCTCGGACTTTACCAAAAACGGAGCCAGCTAATAAGATATCGCCGACGTGTAGAGTCCCATTTTGAATCAGCAGAGTAGCAACTGCTCCTTTTGCCTTATCCAGATGAGCTTCTATCACTGTTCCTTTTGCTAAGCGATCTGGGTTGGCGTTGAGTTCTTCTACCTCTCCTACCAGCAAAATCATTTCTAGGAGCGTATCCAGGTTTTCACCCTTAATAGCGCTTACGGGAACCATAATGGTGTCACCGCCCCATTCTTCTGCTGTCAGACCGTACTGAGTCAACTCCTGCTTCACTCGCTCTGGCTGTGCCCCTTCTTTATCAATTTTGTTTATTGCTACAATAATTGGCACTTCTGCGGCTTTAGCGTGACTGATTGCTTCAATTGTCTGAGGTCTAACGCCATCATCTGCCGCGACGACCAAGATCGCAATATCTGTCACTCGCGCTCCCCTTGCTCGCATAGCTGTGAAGGCTTCGTGACCAGGTGTATCTAAAAATACAACTTGCTGAACTTTTCCACCGTGTTCTACATCTACATGGTAAGCACCAATGTGTTGAGTGATACCTCCGGCTTCGCCAGCTGCAACCTTTGTTTTGCGAATTGAGTCAAGTAGGGTCGTTTTTCCGTGGTCTACGTGACCCATAATTGTCACTACTGACGGACGACGCTGGAGGTTATCCATGTCTTCCACATCCAGCATTTCAGTGACTTTACGAGCTTCTGCTTCTGGTTCGGCAATTTCGACTTCCACATCTAGTTCAGCTGCTATCTGAGTGATTGTGGGTATGTCCAAATTTTGGGTAATACTTACCGCCATGCCTTTGATAAACAGGATTTTCACAATCTCTGTGTCGGCGATAACCAAAGCTTCAGCCAGTTCTTGCACTGTCATTGGACCTGTCATAACCACTTTTTCTGGACGCTCGCGCTTTTGTTGCTCCGGTTCGCGACGACGATTTTGTTCACGAGAGAAAGACGTCTTTTTGCCTTTAGCTGTCGGCATAACAGCTGTAACAGTGGCTGCCATAGCGGGTTTGGCTGACTTGGGTTTGGGAGGACGAGCAATTGACAGGCTAACTTGGACAGCAGTTGCGATGTCTAGTCCTTCCTCGTCAAGTAAATCCTCATCAAGTAAATCATCTTCAAGTATTGGCTTAACCCGCTTGCCTTTGACCGCTCCCTTACCTAGCTTACTTGCCTCTTTTTCGTCAATTATTTCCTCTTCTTGCTGCCACTTTTTCCCTGACTTTGCCGGACGGGGAGGAGTTGGGCGCTTGAGTTCAAGAATATCGACTGGTGCTGGTTCATCATCGTCATCCAGTATTTCCGCCTTAAGTGATGCTCCTGAAGCTGCTTTGCCTGAGCTTGCCACAGACGGTGCACCCGCAGGATGAAACTCCGGACGTGCTGGTCTCGGTCTTGGTCCATCTCCCACTGGAGACGGTGCTGATGGTCTATTTACTTTCTCTGGTCTAGATGGCGACTGAGTAGGGCGTGCAACTCTTTGTGGTGGTGCCTGTGATGTCTCAGTGTTTATCGGTGCCTTGACCTTTGCCTTGACAATAGGTGTTTGGTCGCGATCGCGTTTGAGGATTGGTTTGCCACCACTTTGACTTTGTTGAGGCTCTGCTACAGTTACATCGTCTACATTTTCTCCGGCCGGTCTTGTCGGTGGAGCTACCAGTTGCGGTTTTTGGGGTTTTTCCTGTTTTGGTTTGCCCGCGACTTTTTCTGGTTTTTCTGCTGCTATCTGTTCTACTACTTCCGGAGTGGTAGTTGTTGAATCCGCGTCTGTAAAAGCCGATTCAAGCTGAGTCTCTGACTGATTCCGGGGAATAGGTCGAGAAGGTGCCGTCGGCTTCGTTGGTGAGACTGGTGTAGCGAAAGGGCGGGGGGGTGAAGGAGGAGAAACCTCAGAAGCCGCTCGGTTATTGTTAGCAACTGACATATCTGGGCTATTGGCGGTGTGATTCCTCAAAGGTTTTGGTTTGCGAATCTCCAAAATTTGTTGTTTCTGCTTATTGGGTGCAGTAGGTCGATTGCGTTCGCCTAGCTGTGGTGGATTTGGTTTATGGCTGTTTGTGCCATTGTCCTTTTTCGACGTCATATCCGTCGCTGCGACTTTTTCTGCTTGAGTCCGAATGCGTTCTGCTTCGTCCTCGGTAATCGTGCTGCTATGACTTTTGACCGCAATATCGAGCTGGTCGCAAATTGCTAATAGCTCTTTGTTATCCAAATTCAATTCCTTTGATAATTCGTAGATTCTAACTTTGCCGTTGTTCATCCACTCTTCCCCTTTAATTTACAGTTTTAACGGATGGCTGCCTGGTTTGCGACATCTCCATCCTTTGATGACTGTGTTTAGATTGCCGTTCTGATTTTGCCGGTGCCTCCAAGGAAAGAGAGATGTTTCGGTTTAATACTGGCGTTCCCATCAAAAATGATAGGTGTCATCGGACTGGGCGCTGGCGCTACCAGGTTGTCATGCTGTACTTTTTTGTTTTGCTGATGAAGAAGTCTTCCACGACAGAATCGAGTAAAACTTTTTGGGAATTTTGCTTCGTCCTTTGGTTTGGACTATGCTAACCATACCCTATTACTATTTTGGCATTATATAAGCGATTTTAGAGAGAGTCATGATAGCACGATTGGTTCGGCTGTCAGCACAATTACTCTAGAAATTACCGCTACACAGTAGTTTTTACTAAATTTTATTTTTGAAATTTCCTTAAGGATCTGTGTTGTGATCGTTATCTGGATCAACCAGTGCTACTTGCAGGATCTGGTTTTTTAAGACCGATTTTCCTCGCTTTGGCTCTGGCGACGAAGGCGGTAGACGTTGCCACAGTGTTTGATACAGTGCTTCTGGCACTGACGCACGTAGCGATCGTCCAAGACGATTTTTTTTCTGAGATGCACAGAGGCAGCTCGCTTGTGGACAAATATAGGCAGAACGACCCATGCCCCGATCTAATTGTACCTGTCCTGAAGGAAACAGGCGGACAATTCGCCAAAACTCATCTTTCAATGCTACTTTGCGACATATGAGACAACGTCGATAATTTGGTTTCATTTATCACCTCCAGGAGACAGGCGACAGGAGACAGGAGTCATAAGACAACAATTCAAGTGACATATGTCCGCAGCTAGTGGGTTCAAAAAGTAATAACTTGATGACATTTCACTCGTTTTGAGAACGTCATTTGCCCTGAGTACAGAAAACTCCTGCCAGCAATTCTAGTTGTTATCTCCTGACA
Organism: Rhizonema sp. NSF051; assembly: GCA_029379265.1. GTDB lineage: Bacteria > Cyanobacteriota > Cyanobacteriia > Cyanobacteriales > Nostocaceae > Rhizonema. The sequence continues at coordinate 3,049 of JAQYWN010000178.1, read as the reverse complement.
CCTGTATGATTTCGTCAGGAATACCTGTTTATTCCTAAGACGAATGCGGCAATCTTCACTATCGCTCTGCAAGCTTTTTGATAATGGCTGGGAATGTAATACCTTTGATTTCCAAAATGCTTTGCAATTTATCCATAGCAGAAGCTATATCATTGGCATTAACTAGAGAGATGAACTTTTCTAAAAACTGCCTTAACAGATCTAGAGAAGATTCAATTAGCATTATTCTAAACTTTTCTGCGGCTTCCGAATCTTCTTCTTCTATTAAATCTATTAAAGCCATTTTTAGATCGAATGAGAGCTTCACTGACTTTATCGCTGTTTCGAGTTTATTTTCAGCAGCTTCTACAAATTGTTCAAGTTCATCGTCGAGTTCTTCTTCTGGCTCGTCGTCGAGTTCTTCTTCTGACTCATCGTCGAGTTCTTCTTCTGGCTCATCTTCAAGTTCGAGTTCATCTTCTAGATCCTCAATTTGATATTCATCTACTGCTATCTCATCTTCGAGTTCCTCATAATCATCTGCTTCATCAGGCTCAAAGATTTGAGCTTTTGCTCGGATCTCGGTAAATTTTGTATCTTCTGCGACAGAATCGTATTTAGCTTTGTCTTTAATGTCAATTTTCCAACCGGTTAAACGAGCTGCTAAACGGACATTTTGTCCTTCTTTACCGATAGCTAAACTCAGTTGATCCTCAGCAACAAGTACATGAGTTTGTCTTGTTTCCGGGTCCATAAGACGCACTTCGTCTACCCTTGCTGGACTGAGAGCATTGGCAATGTACGTTGCAGGGTCTGGAGACCAGCGAATCACATCTATTTTTTCTCCGCGCAGTTCGTTAACAACAACTTGAATCCGCGATCCCCGAGTTCCAATACAAGCACCAACTGGATCTACATCACGATCAAGGGTGTCAACTGCAATTTTAGTCCTAGGACCAACATGACGGGAGGGAGGATTAGCTTCCCGTGCTACAGCTACAATCCGCACGACTTCATCTTCAATTTCCGGTACTTCGTTGGCAAACAGATAAACGACCAAACCAGCATCAGCACGAGACACGAGTAATTGTGGTCCTCGCTGCTGACCTTGGGAAACTTTTTTGAGATAAACCCTAAAGGTGGCATTCGCTCGATAATTGTCGTTGGGCAACTGCTCGCGTTTGGGCAATTCCGCTTCTACCTCTGGCTGACTAAAGCCACTGCTCACTGCCATAATTGCAGATTGTCTTTCAAATCGCAGGACTCTTGCTTGTAGGACAGTTCCTTCTAAATCCTGAAACTCTTCTTGCACCATTTGGCGCTGTTGGTCGCGTAATTTTTGCGCCAATACCTGCTTGGTTTGCATCGCCGCCATCCGACCAAAATCCCCTTGGTCTGGAGTCACATCCAGCACGACTTCCTGCCCAAGTTGTGCTTCATCACCTCCCATGTCTTGAACTTGTTTGAGAGAAATTTCATGATCGGAGTTGACAATTTCTTCAACTATAGTTTTAGTAGCAACGACACGAAAGCCTTCTTCTTCAACATCAAGTTGTACATCAAAATTTTCAAAATAATCTTCATCAAACTGTTTTCTCTCCAGATTTTGAGCGCGACGATAACGTTCGTAACCTTTAAGTAGTGCTTCTCTAATCGCTGCTTGAACTGCAACGCGGGGCAAATTCCGTTCGCGACTGATATTTTCAACTAAATCTTTTAATCCGGCTAAAGTCACCATTGACATAGGCAATCTCCTTATAGTGTCATGTAAAAAGTAGTCAGCTTTTAGCTATTAACAATCAACTTTTTGCTTGCTTCGCTAATCCAAACAAGTAGCAACACACATTCAGACTTGAATGCCATGCCTTAAAAGCTGATAGCTAATAATTGATAGCCGATAGTTCTCAAGAGCGGTGATCGTCTAGTTGCACCTTAGTAATCGAGGTGCGTGGAATTTCAACCACACGACCTTTTTGATTTAAGTAAACAGTTGTTTCATCCCGACGAACCAACTGCCCCATCCACTCTTGCTGTTGTTCGTAGGCTGGAGAAGTCCAGACAATCACAGAAAATCCTTTAAAGGAAATAAATTCTCGGTCAGTTATCAGTTGCCGAGAAATACCAGGACTTGATACTTCCAATACATAAGTATCTGGAATGATCTCCGCCGCATCTAAGGAGACTTCTAAAGCACGGCTCATGCGTTCGCAATCATCCAACCCGGTATCCTGGTAAGGATTACGGATATCTAACCGCAAAACTGGCGGACGTTGGTTGGTATGAAAAACGGCCCCAACAATTTCCAATCCCAGTTCTTCTGCCACTGGTGTTGCTAATTCAATAATTTGTGGGACTAGAGGATGAGTCATGTGGCTAATAAACAAAAAAAGTGGGCGTTGACCCACTTCCTGCGATAGGTATATCTTCCAAGAAGTCTTGTAACGAACCAATGTTGATTCGTCTCTCATTTGAGTTTAGCGCATTTTTTCTGTAGCGAAAAGACAACTAACTTGAAAGTAGGGAGTCACAGAAGCAATACACAGGTGAGCAGGAGGAGAACGATATTTCAGGATTTAGGACTCTTTAAGATTGGCTGAATTGCTACTTGTGTTCTAAGTTGCTTGGTTTGCTCTACTGTTTGCACGATATCTTCAGACGACATATTGTGGACGTAATTGATCTTGACTTCTTCTAAAAAGTCTAATAGTAAACTTTGGATTTCTGAAAGGACTTGTTTTTCCTGAATTTCTGTTCTCAAAGCTGCACTAAAACTTTGTACCAATTGAGTAGTGAGTTTTGCCGCAACAGGGTCTAGTGTTGCAGCTACTAAAGTATTGTATAGGTTAGTCGTAATCTGGATTGCCAATTGTTCGCTCAACTGAGTTTGCATCTGTTCCACCAACGGGAAGATTTGCAGGTTGCGGTAGATAGGCGTTTGATTTAAAACACTCTCAATATTGTGGCGTAAAATAGCAACGATCTCTGGTTGGACTTTGGGTAAAACTTGGCAGATAGTTGTTTGCACTAAAAGATTCGTGATCGCCTCCACTTCATTAATGTTATTAATATC
>JAQYWN010000177.1 GCA_029379265.1 Rhizonema sp. NSF051 | reverse complement strand
TGTTTTTAGAGACAGATCCAGACGTAAAGTTATTAAAAGCTTTGGATATTGGAATAAAAGAAAAAATTCCTCAAGACCCTTTTGCCTCACACTTTATTTTGCAAAAACCTTTACACAAGTACGGTCGTCTCAAGAAAATGGGACTACCTGCCCGTTATCGACTATTTTTTAGAGCATTTAAGGAACAAAAAATTATTATTGTTCTTTGGTTGGGATTTCCTCGTAAGGAAGGTGATAACAATGATTGTTATCACGTCTTTTCCAAAAAAGTTGCAGATGGTGATTTTCCTGAAAATGTAAAAGAACTACTTTCTGAATGTAAGTTAGAAGACTCTGTGGAGGAAGAAGCATCTGCACGACAAGCAGCAGAACAAGCACGACAAGTTGCTGAGGAGAAAGCGCAGCGATTAGCCGCTAAACTCAGGGAATTAAATATTGAGCCAGATATTTTCTAGAAGCCAGATATTTTCTAGAAGTAAGTAGGGGCATATGCCCTACCTACTGCTTTGCATGAGGCAACTACAAAGGACGATAAACGCGGTAGTTGATGCTGGGGAAAATGTTGTCCATTGACTCAACTTTTTCCAACCAACCGCTGTCGATTTTACCGATGTTAATATCTTCGTAAAGTTTATTTAAGCGCATGAGGTGCGATCGCGTTCGTCTGACTGCATAGGGAACCATCGTCCCTGTTCGCATAATAAAAGCCCAGTCAGAAGATTGCGCTAACAACAATTCCCTCGCCGCTTGATTGAGTGCCCTCCATTCTAACTCATCTGCTGGTTCCCGCCGCGCTAGTTCGATCATTCGCTCTGCGGCTTTATGTAAATGAGGGTAAATCCACGTATTTGTCTCGTTCAACCAATACTCGTGAAATCCTTTATAACCCCAACTAGATTGAGAAGGACGGCAAACTTGCTGAGTTGGATGTGCCCGTAAATAATCTGCCAAGTGTGTCATAGCATACGTGTTTTGATCGTACCATGACTTACGGAACAGGTAATCGATGAACCAGGGACCTTCGTACCACCAATGTCCAAATAACTCTGCATCGTAGGGAGAAACGATAATCGGGGGACGTTGCATCATCCCATAGAGATTTTCCACCTGCCGCTCTCGATTATACATGAAGTTCGCGGAGTGTTCTGCAGCTTTTTCCCTAGCCCAGTATGGATCGTAAAGTGCTTTATCTCCAAGTCCTAAACCACGACCAGTAATCTTATGATACTTAATACCCGTATTTTTACGCTGACCGTTGGGCATGATGTATGGCTTGATGTACTCATATTCTGCCTCCCAACCCAAGTCTTTGTAAAACTCGCGATATTCCGCAGCACCTGGGTAGCCAACCTCTGAAGACCACACTTGCTGGGAGCATTCATGATCTCGACCGAAGACAGCGACACCAGTTTCTGTAAAGATTGGCGCATAGGTACCAAAGCGAGGACGGGGACGGGCGTAAAGTATGCCATGTCCATCTGTTAGGAAGTAACGCAAACCTGAATCGGCTAACATCCTCTCGACACCTTCATAGTAGGCGCATTCTGGCAACCAAATGCCTTTAGGCGGACGACCAAAGTTTTCCTCGTAGTGTTCGCAGGCTACTCGAATTTGCGCCCAAACAGCTTGCGGATACATTTTCATTAGAGGCAAATAGCCGTGGGTAGCACCGCATGTGATAATCTCCAGGTTATTCGTATCTTGAAACTGCTTAAAAGCTGTTACCAAGTCGCCCTTATGTAGTTCCCAAATTTCTCGCGTTGCCTTAAACTCAGCAATGTAATATTCAGCTAAATAGTGCATATGACCGTTATGGACATTATGCTCTGCTTCCATTGCGATAAGTTCTTCGAGTTTGGCTAAGTGTTCTTCATAGCGTTCTTGTAGTAATGGATCGCGAAGCATCGACACTAGAGGTGGTGTCATGCTCATAGTGATTTTAAAGTCAACGCCGTCTTGCTTTAAACCTTCAAATACTCGCAGTAAAGGAATGTAAGTTTCGGTGATGGCTTCATAAAGCCATTCTTCTTCCAGCACGTAGTCACTCTCCGGGTGACGGACGAAGGGTAGATGTGCGTGAAGTACAAGTGCGACGTAGCCGATAGCCATAATAATTCCGGGTTGGTACGTATAAATTTGACGGTCAAGGGATAAAGCCGATTTTAAGAATATTTTAAGACTTTATGGGATCTTAACTATAGAAGAGTTATTTCGTCATTCGATTTGAGATTTTGAATTTGAGTTTTTGGATTTATAAGAGCAAGCCATACTTTTTGCTCTTTTGAGAACTCCATAATAAATTGCAACTACGTCAAACTAGATCTCTCATCGTAGTCACCACAATTTATCTGCCTGGAGATTTAAGGATGATAGGTACCTAAAATGCGCGCATTTTAGATTGATTTCACGCCGAAATTCGGGGGCTTATACTATCCCCAGAATAGCATAAAGTTGGTCTCTTAAAATCTATTTTCTAGGCAGAAACAATCCAGCAGACAGGTTACAGGGGGTAGAGTGTTCATTGCAGAAATTAAATTTCTAAATTTACAAATAGTCAAAAAACTGCTCTGGGAATAACTTTAATTCTCCTGATTTGAAGCGGGAAATATCTACCCACAAAGCTGTCTTTTTTCGTTCACCCTCAGCAAATACTAACTCTTGGAGTTGGTAAAACTTTTGATCAGTAAAATCACATTTATAAAGCAAAATAATTTCGTGTCCTGGCTGACCATCGTAAGTAAAGATATTCTCTAAACAACCCAAGAAGTGAATATTTGTTAATTCTGCTTGGACTTCTTCAGTAAATTCACGTTTGAGAGCTTCTAAACTTGTTTCACCAAAGTCAACACCACCGCCCATCGCTCGGTAAAAAGTTTGTTGCTTAGTTGGATCGTAACCTTCGGAGATAAAGATCCGTTCGCCATCCCGAATCAGTCCCAAGACTAGGACACGAATTTCCCCTGATTTGTGCATTGTTATTGCTCTAGTTATCGTAAATAAACGAAGGACGACTCTCGCTATCCTCGACAGACCAATCTTCATTTTCTCCGCCAATGTACAATTGCTCAAGAGTTACATATTCCTCACTGAGCTGCATGAGACCATTGATCAAGATATCTAGGGCGATCGCATCAGAAGTGCCCAAGTCAAACCAGCAACGCGCCCAAGTCCCTTGATACTCAAGCTCACCCATGTTGTGCATCAGCGCCAGCAGGCTTTTATTGTACCCCTGAGAGTCATAATCCATATAGTTGATATCTAACCCCGTTTCCTGTACTTGGAGATTTTCGGCATTAAATGCACCCAACTTACCCAGATAAAACCAAGAATTGAAAACCTCTTCTACATACTGCTTTTCGCGCTCTGAAGGAACTGTGCTGAACTTCAGCCAAATCCACATATCAAAAGGATTAATCTCGCGGAACTGTACCTGCATTCTGTCTTCATTACCGAAATTACTCAAAACCAATTGTAGAAGAGTCGGGGACCAAGAAGATGCGTGGATAAGCAAAAGGGAGAAAGTAGATTCAATTGATTCTCTTCCTCCCTGCTTTAAATGCCGCCTGCTCCCTAGCACACGGGACGCGGAAATCAGGCTACCATTCGGATTTAATTTTTAATTTTTGACTCCAAGGTAGCGGTTCTAGCCAGCAGAAAGGCTATTAGAAGCACTGCCCCGTTCGTGTTCAATTTGTTTTACCAAACCAGTCGGCAGTTGGGATTTTTTAACGAGTGCTTTGTCAAAATTAGCGATCGCCTCTTGCAGCAGTTGTTGGTTTTTTTCTTTTCTCGACTGTTCTCGAAGAATTTGAGCTTTAAGATAATACAACTCTGGGTTATCAGATGTCATCTTCAAAGCACGATTAGTATAATCCAGCGCTTGAGTGTACTGTTTTAAATCCCGATAGCCTATGGCAATACCCCGAGCCGCAAGATACTGAGGAGCCGCATTTTTTTCCAACCGTTCAATCGCCTGCTGTGGGCTGGCAAAAGGCAAGTTAACTGCCACCATTAAGTCCATGTAGCCCTTAAGTAGATTCAGTTCTGGATCGTTCTTAGAAATCGCTTCGGCTTTGTCTAAATCTTGGTAAACTTCCCGAAGCTGACTCAAAGCTTGGGGCGCACCACTGACTGTACCCTCACGGCTAATAATAACTGCCCCTGCTAAAAAATGACCGACAGCAGTGTATAAATTCCCACGTAAGGGATCTTTAGGAATCAACTTTTGTGCAGTTTCAATGGTTTTCTTGCTGTATGTATCAAATGAGGCTATATCCTTATTTGCGTATGATAAAGACGCCTTCATCGCATAGGTTAACGGTTCATTGGGATCTGAAGATAAGGCTTGTTGTAAGTAACGATCTGCCGCTTGATAGTCTCCCTGTTGGAAAATTGCTTTAAATGCTGCTTCTGTCGTGTTACTAATGTTACGAGGATGACTAGTTCGGAACGGATCTGCAGCTAATGAGGGATTTACCAACACATTCAATGCTAAAGCAGCAATAAAAGCTATTTTAGTCAAGCTAGCCAGTCTTGCAGATAATATGAGTTGCGACCCAGGAAATTGTTTAGTCATTTTTTATCTCAGAATAATTACGCTTGTAATTGTTTTCGTTATTACTTATAATTTTAATAAAATACAGAACTCAAATTAGGACCTCACAGCAAGATAAGGGGATTCAGGATGGAAAAGTTTTTCTCCTTTCCACAAATAAATACGGTTGTATCTGACTTAACGCGCGTTACCACCCAGAAGGAAGAAAACCATCACTGGAATATAAATTATAAGTTTCTTCAAAATCAAGGATATTATACTTATACTGACATACATATTTAAGAAGAAAGTTTTTACACAGTAAGACTGTCGGATTTTTTTTTGGTTCCCATACGTGTTGAGCGCGATTGTTAAATTATAAATTTGCCACAATAGTAAAGAAGTACGAGCGACGGCTTTAGTCAAAAACCCACGTTTAGACCGTAGGGAGACGCTTAACTTAAAAGGAGAGATTTAACAAGTAGTGTTAGTGTAGGTAATGCGCTACAAGTTTTTTTCGGAATATAGTTACCCGCAGAGTAGTTAATAAGTAAGTTGCTGACTTTTTGGTAATCTCATAAAATGCTCTATCTTAGAAACCTAACTTATCATCCCACGGCTTCCTCAACAGCAATTCTCAAATCAATTAACCTGGATTTAGCACCGCAAAAACTAGGTCTAATTATCGGACCGAGTGGTTCAGGCAAAAGTACGTTACTCGAAATTTTATCTGGACTTGCTGAACCCACATCTGGTTCATTGCTATGGCGCGAACAAGAACTTATCTCCGAACAGTTGCAACAATTGGCAGGATTGGTGTTTCAATTTCCCGAACGGCATTTTTGCGGCGGTTCTATTTTAGAAGAATTGCGATTGGGACATCCAGAGTTAGGGATAGAGCGAGTTAATCACGCACTAAGTGAAGTAGGATTAGAGCATTTAACACTTTCTACACCACCCCATGCTTTGAGTGGTGGTCAGCAACGACGTTTAGCTCTGGCAGTACAATTGATTCGTCAGCCACATTTACTGTTGTTAGATGAACCCACAGCTGGTTTGGATTGGTCAATGCGTCAACAACTGGTGAATTTACTAGCAAAACTGAAAAAAGATTGGACACTGTTGATAGTGACACACGATCCAGGGGATTTGTTAGTGATCGCAGACTATTGCTGGACTATCAACCACGGTGAACTAAAATCAATTGACCCCACGACATTGGATACCAAACTTAAAGAACCGCAACCTGCGGTGTAAGAAGTAGGGAGGGGCAAGTTGCGTGCAACGCCATTCCTCTCTCGCGACGGCAACATTTGTATAGCAGAACTTCGGGGGAACCCATTGGAGTACGCCCAATGCTCAACGCTTTGTTGTCGCACCTGTTGGAACAGTCAACTACCTACACCAACCGCTTAGGCGGTATGGTGTAGGCTTGGAAGAATCAGCTTTCAAGGTAACAGTAGACTAGCCTAAGCCGTTACCTGATACGTACTACCAGATGTTTCCCTAGTCTGGATTACTTACAAACCGACTGATGATCGGTGCTTGCAGAAAGGACATTTTGGTAGCGGTGGGCTAAGGGACTTATTACTTTACTCGGAGGTTTATCACTTTATGCGAGTACCAGTATTAGATAAAGACGGCAGACCACTTATGCCAACAAAACCTAGCCGTGCTAGGCGTTGGCTAAAAGATGGTTTAGCAAAAGTTGTACATAACGATCTGAATGTTTTTTGCATTCAGTTATTAACAGAACCGTCAGGGACAGAAACACAGCCTATTGCGTTAGGTTTAGACCCTGGTAAAAAATTTACAGGTGCGGCAATACAATCAGCAAAGTTTACTTTGTTTATGGCACACCTAATTCTGCCTTTTCCGGAAATAACCAAAAAGATGTCAGGGCGACGTATTTTAAGACGTGCTAGACGTAGTAGACGCATTAATCGTCAAGTCCCATTTCATCAAAGAGCGCATCGTCAAAAGCGTTTTGACAATCGTAGACAGAACAAATTACCACCAAGCATTCGCGCTAACAAAGAGTTGGAATTACGAGTAACTAAGGGACTAGTCAAACTATTTCCGATTAATCAAATCACTTACGAAATGGTGAAAGCTAAGGGCACTAAAGGATTTAGCCCTGTGATGGTTGGTCAAAAAATCATGTTGGAATGGCTGAAGGCAGTTGCGCCAACCAACACTCAGGAGGGTTGGCAAACTTCCATTCTCAGACAACAATTAGGATTAGCTAAAGACAAGAAAAACAAGGAAAAGCAAACACCAGAAACTCACGCTCATGACGGTATAGCTTTGGCTGCTAGTAATTTTATGCAGTTCGAGAAATTCCATACTGCCAAAAGTCGTGGACATCGCTGGGTAGGTCAGGTTCTTGTCACACCAGCGCCATTCAAAGTCATTAGTCGTCCTAATTTTTTCCGTCGTCAACTGCATTTTGAGAATCCAGTAAACGTTGCTCCAAATCACAGAAAACGTAAAGGTGGAACTGTAACACCATTTGGTTTTCGTTCTGGTGACTTAGTTAAGGTAGAGAAAGCAGGAATTGTTTATATCGGCTGGATTGGTGGCTATACCCAAACAGAGAAAACCAAAAAGATCTCTGTGTATGACCACAACTGGCATAGGTTAGGACAATTCAGTCCAACTAAGGTTAAGTTATTCAAACGTAGTTCGCGTTTATGTGTAGCAGTCTAAAAGATTGGAATTATGGACGCTGTCCTCCTCACTCTTTTTCTCGTAGAAAAAATGTTTGGAGGACGCACCCATAATTCCCGGCATTCCTCCCGCCGCGTTTGGGGGTACATTTCACCGGGGGACTCCTGCCGAATTCAGTTGAGCATTGAAGCTTAGGGGAGTAGGTATGCTCTTGGGTTTAATATAGATAACATCCGGGATCATCCGATGTTATCTCAAACTCTCCCGTACAGGAGTGTAGGGGGAGAGTAACCAACAACCACTAACCACCAACAACTAACAATGTCAAATACTTCTACTCCATCGCTACGCGAACAACAACATCCTCTCATTCGTCAACTGGCTGATGGTATTGAAGCAGTATGGCACAAGCACTTAGATCTGTCGCCTTACAACTTGCCGACTGAGTTGGGGTATGTGGAAGGTAGACTGGAGGGAGAAAAACTCATAATTGAAAACCGCTGCTATCAAACACCCCAGTTCCGAAAAATGCACTTAGAACTGGCAAAAGTGGGAAATATGCTTGACATTTTGCACTGTGTTATGTTTCCCCGTCCAGAATACGATCTACCAATGTTTGGTTGTGATTTAGTTGGAGGAAGAGGTCAAATAAGTGCGGCGATCGCTGATCTTTCCCCACTCAACGGACATACCTTACCCAAATCATATACCTCTGCTCTCTCGCAAATTAAAACACTTAACTTTTCTCAGCCGCGTGAGTTACCTGAATGGGGAGACATCTTTTCAGAATATTGCATCTTTGTTCGCCCCACCTCTACCTCAGAAGAAGCAATGTTTCTCCTCCGTATACAGGAATTTTTAGAAATTCATTGTACACAAGCGATCGCTTCGTCTCCAGTTTCATCTGATGTCGTCGAGCAAATCCTCAAGGGACAACGCAACTACTGCACCAAACAGCAGCAAAACGATAAAACCCGTCGCGTACTGGAAAAAGCTTTTGGTAATGATTGGGCAGAAAATTATATGACAACAGTTTTATTTGATTTGCCAAGTTAGTTTTGAAGGACGCAGAACGCAGAATCTATGATTAGGGGATTTACAACTCTATTCATAAAAGACTTCCAAATCAACAGTTGATAGTCAAGATAAGCTAAAAGCCCGTATAAACTGCATATTCTTTCTGAGAGTGGTAATTGGCGAGTGATTGTTGTTCTATATTCCACTATCCATGACCTATTTCCTATTACCCATCAACTGTAGGTTCTGTTACGGTTAAGAGCAATCTATAAAGTTAGAATTTGTTTAACGAGCAAGAGAGAAATCTTTGGAGCAAATATCCAAAGATTGTTTGCTGTTTTAGTAGGTGTAAATAACTAAGCCTACTAATATATTGACCATGAAGTTAAGGAAACTCAGCAGAAAATCTCTACGATGTTCTGCTCTCTTAAATCTGTATATCTAATTGCCTAACTACTGAATTTAGGTTTAATCTTGCTGCTTATCCAAATGATCCTGTAAGAGCGAAAATCTCCATAACATTCAATGAAGTCTCACTAAATAAAAGTCATAATACTGAATTCTAATAGGGATATATCCAGGACTTTTAGTACCTATTAAAACATATTATACACCATCGAATTCGGCTCAAAAGTGAAAACCCTTATAACTGCGTCTAACTTGCTTTTTTACTTTCAGTAACGAAATTCACGAAACAGGCAAAATATTATGTCAAGGGTGAGTGAAAAGCCAAGTTTAAGAGAACAGGCAGTTGAGAAACCCAAGGTTTGGTGGCTCCTCACTGCACTGCCATTAGTTATTGCTGTCGGGATGCTGGGTGTAGCCAAAATCGCGCAGATAAAAAAAACAACTGCGCCGCCGACGCTTAACACCGCACCAATTGTAAATAACATTAATGCTTTAGGCCGTCTAGAACCGCGAGGAGACGTCATTAAAATATCTGCCTCAGCGTCAGGAGTGCAAGGAGTGTCTAGAGTTGAGGAAGTTCTGGTAAAAGAAGGAGAAAGAGTCAAAAAAGGTCAATTTATAGCCATTTTGGATACTTTTGCCAGCAACCAAGCTACAATAGAAGAGGCAAATGCAAAACTACGAGAGTCCCGTGGCAATTTAGCAAATGTAAAAGTTGGATCACCAAGAGATATTCAAGCCCAAACAGCAGTCATTGCTCGTTTAGAAGCTCAGTTCACTGGAGAAAACGCTGCACAGCAAGCGACGATCGCTCGTTTAGAAGCCGAGTTAAATGGAGAAAACGTTGCTCAACAAGCAACAATTAGTCGCCTACAAGCGCAACTTTACGGGCAGACGGATAGTTCAAGAGCAACAGTGCGAAGAACGGAAGCACAAGCAAGCAATGCCCAAGTCGAAGCTCAACGCTATGAAACTTTATACAGAGAAGGTGCTATTTCTGAACAGCAACGCAATCAAAGACGACTGGATGCGGAAACCACCGATCAACAGGTTGTAGAAAGCCAAGCGAACCGGACGCAGACGATCTCAACTGTGAAAGGGCAAATTGCTGAAGCCAGAGCCAATTTGGTGAAGAGTATAGAAACTATCAGACAGCAAATTGTTGAAGCCAAAGCAAATCGTAGCAAAACTCTAAACACTTTACAAAAGCAAATTGACGAAGAAAGAGCCAAACTCAAAAGACTTCAAGAGATCCGTCCTGCTAATGTAGAAGTAGCGCAAGCCCAAGTTAGTAATGCGATCGCATCTGTGAAAAAAGCAGAAGCTGATTTGAAGTTGAGCTATGTCAAAGCACCTATTGCTGGTGAAATCTTAAAAATTTACACCAAGGCAGGAGAAAGCATAAACCAAAATGGCATTGCGGAGATTGGACGAACCGATCAGATGATTGCCATAGCAGAGGTTCCTGAAGACAGTATTCGTAAAGTACGTCTAGGTCAACAAGCTACCATCACTAGCAATAATGGAGCTTTTATTGGGCAACTACAAGGAACAGTTTTTGAAATTGGCAGAAAAATTGGCAAAAAAGATGTGTTAAATACAGATCCTGCCGCAGATATTGATGCCAGAGTTGTAGAAGTTAAAATAGCCCTGACTCCACAAGATAGTCAAAAAGTTGCAGGCTTAACTTACGCCAAGATAGTTGTTGACATTAATGAATAACTTAGAACAGCTAATAGTTACTCTTCTATTAGCCAGTCTTCCATTAGCTATTTTGGAGATCTAGAAAATGTTTGGCAAAAAAATCCCTCTCGCGTGGCTACAACTGAAGCGGGAGAAAACACGCCTAGCTGTGGCGCTTGCTGGAATTGCCTTTGCCGACATTCTCATGTTTATGCAGATAGGATTCCAAGACTCTCTGTATTTCAGTAACGTTCGTTTACATAGTAGCTTGCAGGGTGATATTGTTTTAATTAGTAACCAATCTATTGCTTTACTAACAATGAAAAGCTTTTCTCAAAGGCGTTTGTATAAAGCTTTAGATTTACCGACCGTGAAATCTGTTCATCCAATATATATAGATTATACTAGCTGGAAAAACCCAGTAACTGGTTTGCCTCGCAACCTTTTAGTGATTGGAATAAACCCAGAGTTTAATCCTTTAAATCTACCTGGAATTCAAGAAAACTTAGATAAACTTAAACTGCCCGATGTCGTTTTATTTGACCGTTCTTCCAGAAAAGAGTATGGTCCAATTGTAGCTGAGTTTGAGCAAGGAAAAACTGTAACAACGGAACTGAGAAGGCGGCGAGTTGAGGTAAAAGGACTATTTACCTTAGGTGCATCATTTGGAGCAGATGGTAACTTAATCACAAGTGATGTAAATTTTCTGCGGATCTTCTCCAGTCGTCAGCAAGGATTGATTGATATTGGACTGATTCGATTAAAACCGGGAGCCGATGCATCCATCGTTGTTCAGATGTTGAAGAATTATTTGCCGAAAGATATTCGAGTATTTACTAAGCAAGAATATATTGATTTTGAGAGGAACTTTTGGGCAAGTAGTACAGCAATTGGATTTATTTTCACGTTAGGAACAATCATGGGTTTTATTGTTGGAACCGTGATTGTTTATCAAGTGCTTTATACCGAAGTTGCAGATCACTTAGCTGAGTACGCAACGCTTAAAGCAATCGGCTATACACAAAACTACTTATTAGTTGTCATTCTACAAGAATCCTTGATACTAGCCTTTTTAGGTTATATGCCAGGGTTATCTTTTGCTATGTTTTTATACCAGTTAGCTAGACAAGCCACGCTTTTACCAATTGCTATGAATTTTGGACGCATTATTCTGGTACTCATTTTAACTATTTTCATGTGCTTTATTTCTGGTGCAATTGCTGTACGGAAATTACGTTCTGCCGATCCTGCTGACATTTTTTAAGTTAGTCTTATCTTCTAAAACTCAGTTTAACTTTATGAAAAATAGAGAACCTGTCGTTACTATTCAACATCTCAATCACTACTATGGTAAAGGG